>NZ_LWDV01000008.1:587223-685642 GCF_001693735.1 Orenia metallireducens | reverse complement strand
AATATTTCTATAAAAGTTTTATAATTATATTAAGTTATAGACAAAAGTTATATGTTCTAGATACTATATTGGATAAATTTCATTTTAGGTTCACAAATCTATATTTTATACGCTTAAATTATTACAGTTTGAGACTAGTTCAATTTAATATTGCAATTTAGGATCTTTAAACATTTCTTTTATTTGCTTTATATTATCGAATGAATAAGGGACTATCCAAACCTTATCTTCTGCATCCCACCTCCGTCCTCTCAACTGCCTTATTCTCTCTACCCTTTTCTCAGAATAATTAAAACTAACTACTAAAAAATCTTCATTCTTATTTACTACTATAGACATAAATTGGCTCCTTTCATAATTGAAATCTTCCTTTATAAGATTTATAACCAATTCATGTCTTTTATATACACTAAAAGAATTATCTACCACTATATTACTACTATATTTGTTAAAATCCTGCAAATTACTTTTAAAAGTTACAGAAAAAGCATCTTTAATTTAAGTAATTCTCATTATCGGCTAACTATCTTTTTATTTTACTTTAAATTCACAAAACTATAGAACACACAGTAACAAAAAAGCCGAGGAATCCCCGACTCTCTCTATCATTTAATTGTAAATTTATCTAATATAATCTTTATCCCGGAAAAGTTCTATTATAAGAGACTATTTCCAAAAAATTCAATATAGAACAAATACCTATTTTCAATAATACATCTCTTATACTGGTATAAATATATTATAAATAGTGGTCTAAAATAATTTATAGCTGTTAATTTGCCAAAGTTATTTTCCATAATATTACATTATTCTTTATACCTTCTTAGCAATTATACCATAATGATTATCACTTAATTCTATCTCTTTGATAATCCCTATATTATGTGCAGTTAATAATTTAGATAACTCTTCTAAACCTACACGATGCTCAAAGGGTGGTCCACTTTCACTTTCAACCTTCTTCCATTCAATAATTGCTAATTTTCCTCTACTCTTAAGCTTATGTAAATAGTTCTCTAAAAACTTATCTTTATCCTCTATCTCATGAATTACATAGGAGATTAAAATAAAGTCAAGGCTATTATCTTTTAATTTGGCATCATACTCCCCAGCTTCGATTAACTCTATATTCTCAATTTTATTATCTTGAATCTCCTCATTTAAGTAAGCTAACATCTCCTTAGAAGTATCAATAGCATAAATCCTTCCATTTTTGCCTACTATCTTACTAGCTGGAATAGTAAAATAACCTATTCCACAGCCAATATCAGCTACTTTATCACCCTCTAACAACATCAATCTCTCCAATGTTTCTTTAGGTGGCATCACCTCTCTTCTCTGAGGATTATCTAACTTATGCTTATTTTTGGGATCAAACTTGTGTACCATCAAATCTACTCCTTTACTATATAATTAAAATATCTTCTCTAAAATCTCTTTCATCTCCTCTGCTGTTGGCTCTTTAGGATTATTTCTCATATCGCCATATTCACAAGCTGCTTGTCCCAGCTCTAATAAAAGCTCTTCTTCTACTCCAAAATCTCTTAGTTTGGCTTTTACTCCTAACTTCTGATTTAAATCTTTTAAATCTTCTACTAAAGCAGTTATTGTCTCTTCCTCAGTCAGCTCATTTACCTTTATCCCAAAGGCTTCTGCTATATCTAAATATCCCTCTTGAAAATCACTAGCATTATACTCAACAACATGAGGTAGTACCAGAGCAATTCCTAATCCATGGGGTATCCCATATCTTCCTCCTAAGACCATCGATAAGGCATGAGCTGCACCTACTCCTGCCTGGGATATAACAATCCCACTTAAGGTAGCCCCTAAAGAAAGCTTTGTTCTTGCCTGAAGGTTACCCTCATCATTGACAGCATCATAGATAGCATCTCTAATCAATTTGATAGACTCTAAAGATAACAAATCCGAAATAATATTTCCTTCTGGAGATAGATAAGCCTCTATGGCTTGGCATAAGGCATCTATAGCAGTATAGACTGTAACCTCTTTAGGTAAGGTAAAGGTCAATTCAGGGTCTACTATTGCCACTTGAGGAAAGATATAGGGAGAGAACAATACCCCCTTCTCCTCTTCTTCATCACCAATAACTGCAGCTGAAGTCACTTCACTTCCTGTTCCAGTTGTGGGAATAGTAACTATCGGAAGCACATCAGAAGTAATACCATCAGTTCCTATCTTCCCACCGACCAAATAATCTCTTATCTTAGCAGGATGAGTTCTTGCTACAGCAATTGCTTTAGCAGTATCTATACTACTGCCCCCTCCCAGTGCAATTATAAATTCACTATCATTATCTTCAGCAAATTCATCCCCTCTTTCTACTAATTCCACTGAAGGCTCTTCCTTTACTTCAGCAAAGACATCATAATCTATCTCTGCTTCATCTAAATATTCCTCCAACATTGCCAATATACCAACTTTCTCTATAGTGGGACCTGTTACTACCAATCCCTTATTCCCATATTCACCAATTAATTGCCCTATCTCTCCTAGCTTACCAGGACCAAAAGCTATTTTAGTAGGTGAATAATATTCAAAATCAAACATCACTTATCACTCCAGTTTCTAAATTTTATTTTATTAATAGTATTGCATTATTTACTATTTCTAATCTTAAAATTTAGCATACAACTGGAGCACTTAACAAGTGATTAGCAGTATAAGTAATTGATATCATTAATAAATATTAATCATAGAAAAATAAGAGTAAAATTTGCTACTCTCATAAGGCTATAAACTTATTTGAGCCAGTTATAGTATGATTATACCTTTTATTGCATTGTTCTTCAATTATTTCATTACAAAAAATCCCTTATGCTAGTAGAAAATTGATATATTTACAGGTAGTAAATTTTATTTATTCAACAAGGTAACTTATATTAAAATTTGAATAGCACAAAGCGTAAAAATAGTCTATAGAACTAATTTTAATTTATTAAATAAAACAACATGGGCTATCGCCCAGTCTTCTATAATCAAATTCTCTAAGAACTGTTTAAAACAATTTTTTGCTACGCGCCCTAAAGGAGGTTACGACTGAGGAAGTAGCCTTGGGCTGAATCTACATAAATTTTCACAGATAAGTTTAAAAGTTTTTTAGAATCTTATTGCATATTTTAATCCTTTATTTACTTGAATCACTAACTAAATAATTAATTTATTTTTTATTTTTTGTTCGTGTTTCATCTGTGTTAATTCGTAGCTAATAAATCTTTTTTTATACGTAACTAAATTATCCACAACTTCTTGACATACTATCAATTTCCTTAATATAAAAAAGCTCTATCTATATATAGATAGAGCTCTAGATAAAGAACCACTATTTATAAATCAAATCCTTTTAAGGGGATTTTACCTCTTTAAATAATAATCTATCTTGTTTCCAGAGATAAAGCTCCTGAATATCTAAAGAACTAATCTCTTGACCTTCACTTTGCTCTAAATTTTCCACCTTTAATTCCCGTTTCTTCCCTCTAATTATAATCTTCCCTTTAGAATTAAAAGATATATCTACCTCTTCTAAATTAATAAGCCATCCTTCTTCTAGAGGTTTAGCTACTTTTAAATAAGACACTCTTTCCCAAACTTTTTTTATGGCTAAATCTTTATCTATAATATATATAGACTTACTCTTACTTTCAAAAAAAGCACCAAAGCGCTCATCTAAATATTCATCTACTACTATAGCTTTATATTTTAAATCAGGAATTTCAATAAAGTTAAGACCTGTTATGGGGAGCATACCTTTTATAACCAGTTCAAGCTGGTATCCAGAGCCTGATTGGACAAAGATTGCTAATAATCCATTATCTTTAGGAAGAGAAAGAGTAACCATCATCTCTTCACCTTCATTTCCATAAATATTAGCAAACTTTACATCTGTTTTAAGAGTAGAATCATTTAGCCAATTGTCTAAACTTAACCTCTTTAATATTCTCAAGCTTAAATCTCTTTTAACTTGTTTATTATCCCCTTCTACTTCTCCCTTTAAAATCAAAATAGTATCTTCTTTTACTACTAACTCCTTTTCAAATACCGACTCTATTTGAATTTCTTCTGCAAATACTGGTTTTAAATTGCTTAAAATAGCCATCAAAATCAAGACAATAACTAAAACCAGTGATTTTTTGTTAACTATCACCTCCTTATATCTAGTCTGTAGCTAAATCAATAAATTCATACTCCAATCAACTTTATAAAATATTGAAAGATAACTATTAAAATTCCTAATCTATCACTACTCTACTTATATCTATAATAAAAAATACTAAATCTCAATTAGTATCTTTGAAAAATGATCTATTAAATTTATAGCTAAAATTATAATAAATTTTCTAGTCGACTTTTAAATATTCTGATTATACTCTTCATAGCTAACCAATGTATCTATAGGTTTTCTCCAACGTATAATAACTATAACTAGCAAGAAAGGAATTGTATATAATAAGTAGCTCCTATCTATTATATAACTAGCTACTGAAATAACTAAAATTAATTCAATTAAAATAGAGACTATCTTTCTTTTCTTCTTTAAGCAAATTCCTCTAATCTGCTTATTAAATTCTTTAAACGCTGGATAGGTATTCCATTCATCACGCTCTTTAATTACAGCATTAATTATGATTACCACCTTTCCATATTATGATTAAATGGTAAAATTTAATTATAATTGTCAATTATATTACATTATATAATAAAAATTAAAGCTATCAATATAAACTAGGATATAATTCTGCACAATTTTCAAATTATATATTAAAATTATATAAAATTATTATTTCTTTGATTTTTTATAAATGATATAATAGAGTTATTATATAAACTTACCTAACAAAACAATAACAGTTTAAAGCAAAATTATTATAGGAGAGTAAAATATGAAAAACTACAGAGTTAGATATAATGATTTAGAGAATAGAATATATATTACTTTTACTAAAGCATTAGATCTTAAAGAGGCAAAAAGATATACTCAGGAAGTCAATGAACTTATCAACAGAGCTAAACCAAATTTTACAACCTGTCTTGATATCTCTTGTGACCCTGTTCATTCTAAAGAAGTAAATGATATCTTTGCTAAACTTAGAAAAAATATGATAGCAAAAGAGGTTAAAGGAGTCGCAACTATAATATCTAAATCTAAAGTAGCTGAACTTCAAATAAAAAGAACACTACAAGTCTTTGAACAGCATCGCATATTCTCAAATGAATTGGAAGCTAAAAAATATCTTGATTCATTGTAATTAGCTAATGTTCTTTATAGACTTTAAAAATAATTTCCTTAATAAAAACAAAATGGGCTACCGCCCACTCTTCTATTACTTAAAATTTAATTTTTAACCGAAAGACTAACTACTAAGTCCCATTAATTAATATTAAAAACTATCTCGGGAAAACTTATCATCTTTCACCCCAAGAGTACTTCTTTCAGGACGTTTCCGAGTAAATTTTAGCATTGCACCTCAAGAGCACTTCCTCAGTCGATAAATAGAGACTCTTTAAGTTTGAAAAGATAACCCTCCTTGGGATCTTAATTTTTATAGTCCTTTTTCAGGGCACCCAAAAAACCACCAAACCTACTAGTTTAAAAAACTCTTCGTGGCAGAGCCCACTCACTTAGCAATCAAAATACTAATTATCATCATTTATTTTGGCTTTTAATCCCAATCTTATTTCAACCCTAAATTTTAGCTCAATTTTTGATTCGTTCAAACATAGAGAAAACTTAGTGAAGTAAGTGTTTTTCTTACTGAACTTTAGTTAAACTTATCCTTTAGGGCTAATTTTTTCACTCCAAAATCAAAATTATAAAAAAATAAGAGTTATCCACAGCCTCTAAAAAAGTATAGTTTCCTGATAGTATGTCAAGAAATTGACATTGCTAATAAAAATAGTAACACTAAATCCCTAATTTAAATCTTAATTATTTGAAATTGTTTATATGATATTGATTCTTTGTATCATGCCAGTAATCACCCCATGCAGTAGGTTTCTTCTCATAGGCTAATTTTAAATTTAATAAAGTTTCAATAAATACTTTTGATGTTCAATCATGATATAAGAGAATATATGTTAGGTATCTCTTTAGCATATCTTTTTAAATCTAATATTAAATTATTGATATCTCTAAATGGGTGTGGTACATTTATAGATAAGCGCAATTCCATTCCCGTGTTAGGCATAAGTAGCATTCCTTTAAGTGGGATTATTTACCTATACTTTTTATATTTATTAGTAAATTCCTGCTTAATGTCAATTTTTATTTGTACTATCAATAACCTGTATCTCAAAAACATCATTTAAATGGTGTCTCCATTAATAAAAATCTTAATTATCTTTAAATAATCTAATCTTATTATTAATTATTTGAATATCATTATCATCAACTAGAGGACTTATCACTATTGCTTCAGGAATTTGGGATAAATATTTATAGGTAATAATAATATCTACGTTTTTTAAAGCTTCCTCATTCACCTGATGATAATATAATGTTTGAACTATTTTGAGATTAGCCATCTTATTGGTCAGACGGATACTAATTAAATCATTAATAACCCTATTTTCATGAAAAATAAGTAAAGCCTTAATTTTATCCTTGCTTTTTTCAAATATCGACAATAATAATAAAGCGATATGATCAATATCATATTCCTTTATTATTATTGAATGTTCTTTAAAAATCCCTTTAATTTCATTAGCAACTTCAAATATATTAGAATTAAGTTCTCTAACCTCTTCTATTATAGCTTCATCTATATCAGATAATACACTTCTACTAATACCGTATTTAAACTTCTTTAAAAGATGATTTATATATAACATCAAATTCATGTATGCAGTAGTATCATCTTCTATATTAATTCCAAGCCTTCTTTCAGCAATAGATATAAACTTATTCATTATATCTATTGCCTCTTCATCTATTCTATCCAGAACCTGTTCACCATCGTCTAACTTTTTATCTAAATAAAACTCCTCTGATAAACATTGTAAAAAGGCTTTCCCAAATTCATCTTGTGATATCTTTAATCCTACTATTTTCTCTACTATAATTCTAAAAAATTTTACAATTTTATACAGTTTAGATTTGTTCAATTCTCTTAATTCATGGGAAGTTAATTTGACTTCTTTTCCTTCTTTAATTCTTTTAAGGGCAACACTTCCATAAAAAGTAATATATAGGATGGACCTACGGGAATATAGATAATCATTCTTTATCCTATTAGTCTCAATTATCCTCTTTATCTTCTTTAAATCTATATTAAAGCAAAATTCTCGTAAAACATCATAGTCTTGAGGATAAATACTTTGATTATTCATTAGCAAGTGGCTTATCTCTTCTAATTTATTACCCAATAACTCAAAGATAATGTTAACCATTGCTTCTCTTAAATGTATCTCTCTTCCCTGTATATAAATACCATAATTTCTTACTCTATTTAAATTTAACTTATATTTATTTAACCATTGCTCAACATCCAACAAATCTTTAATAATAGTAGATCTACTTACAGCTAATTCTTCAGCCAACATTATTATAGTATAATCTTTCTGATTTAATAATAACCTCTTAATTATCTCCTTTACCCTTTCTGTTGAAGATAAGGATATATACTCTATTTCCTCTTGGGATATCTCTTCTTCTAGAAATTTTCTATCATTATCATCTCCCTCTAGCCAAACACCAATCCCTGGTTTCTTATATAGATAAATATTGAATTTCTCTAGCTCTACCTTTAACTGTTTTAAATCAGACCTAATAGTTCTAGAAGAGACACTACATCTATTTGCTAACTCTTTAATAGTAACTATTGTGTCAGTTTTCAATAATATATCTATAATTCTATTGTATCTATATTTAGATAAACTTAACACACTTCACCCTCCTATAAGTATTAAACTAAATAAAAAAATACCTGTATAAAGTAATAAAATTTAACTTTAAATAGGTATATTACTTATAATCTTATGCTATTATATCTAAACAGAAGATCTTAGATTGAGTATTAATATAAACTAGATATTATTTTATACAGGTTAGGTTGTTAAATGATTATTTTGCTTTTTAAATTAAGTTTTTTATCTTTAGGTTTCTGGCAAAGTAAGGGTTATATGATATTAAATAAAAATTCCTAAAGCCAGATAAATTACTTACATTCTATTATAAAATACTATATAAATTATAAAGCCTTATCTTCTGCTAATAATTTAATTCTACTTCTGATTAATTGAATATCCTCTTGTTTGACTAAGGGACTAATCACTATAGCTTCTGGCAAAGTAACTAGTTGATTAGAAGTAATAATTAAATCAGCACCCTTTAATTTCTTATGATTGATATCTTGATTATAAATATGATCTATTATCTCTAAGTTTGATATACTTGATATTAATCTATTAATCATTAATTCATTAATTGCAAAAGTTTCATTATTAATAATTATAGCTTTTGTCTTCTCTGTAAATTTTTCAACAGCTGACAATAATAATATAGCTATATAATCAATGTCTCTCTCACTTAAGATATTTATCTGGTACTGGCTAAAGATATCTATAATTTTATTCGATATCTCAATTATGTTAGGATTATTCTCTTTAATCCTATTTAGTATAATATTATCCAATTCATTCACAACGATCTTAGGTACTTGATATCTAAAATGATTATAAATGTGCCTTACATGTAATATCAAATCTAAAAATAGATTTATATCATCTGCTAAATTCACACCTAATTCATCTTCTACTAAGTCAATGAACCTTCTACTTATTTCCATGACAGTCTTATTGATTCTCTTTGAAATTTCCTCTTTAGTAGTTAATGTATTATCATAATATATATTTGCACATAAAAACTGTATAAAAGTTCCACACAGTTCATCTTCTAAAATTAAGAAGCCAAATTCTTCTTCTGCCTTCTTTCCAATAATCTTAGCTAATTTAAATAACTTTAATCTCTTTAATCTAATGATATCCTTTTCTAATAATTTGATTTTCTTTCCCTGCTTAAATCGCTTTATACTTATACTAATATAAAAGATAATAGCTAAAATGCTAATCTGGGTAAATAAGAACTTACCTTTAATCTCCTGAGAATATATTATCTCTTTAATCTTCTTTAAATCTACTTCAGCAGAAAAATCCTTTAAAACTTCATAATCTTTAGGATTAACACTGTGATTGTCTTCAAGTAATTTACTTATCTCTTCTAAATCTGCCTGTTTCATAAGCCTAAATAATATTTCCACTATTGCTACTCTTAAATGCCTCTCTTCTCCCTTTATTTCAATACCAGATTGCTGACTATTTTGTAGAGTTAAGTTATAATTGCTAAGCCATTTCCTAATCTCCCCTAAGTCCTTACTAATTGTAGATTTACTAACATATAACTCTTGTGCCAATAGACTACAATTATAACTTTTATCTTCCAATAATATTTTTATTATCTCTTTTCTTCGATCTGAAGGTGAAAAATTACTCTTAAAGGTTATCGCTTTTAATATATGTTCTTTCAACCACATTATCTTATCATATTCTGATTCTAACCAAACTCCAACACCTGGTTTCTTATGTAAAATAACCCCAATACAATTTAGTTTCTCCTCTAACTTTTTTAAATCACTTCTAATCGTGCGAGAAGAGACCTTACACCTCTTAGCTAATTGATTAATGGTCACTTTCGGGTTATTCAATAAGATGTATAACAATTTGCCATGCCTTCTTTTAGATAGATAAATCACTATTATCACCCTTAATAATTTTTAAACAATAAGGAATCGTTTGCATAAAGTAGCTAGTTATTAAATTTAAAATAAATTGATTCTAATTTAATAACTTAATCTAAATCTTAATCTATAACATACTTAAACATTTCATCTAAAATACCTTCCTTCACTAACTATATTTATTTCCACTTATATTGAGGAAAAATTACACTTTTAAATTAAAGAACTTCACCTACTTACAATCTATCAGTAGGTGAAGCTCTTTATGATTTTTAACTTTTAATAGTTAGTCTCTTTTAATTCAAAAAAATCTTGTGGATGAGCACATGCTGGACATTTCTTAGGTGCTTTATCACCTTCATGTACATAACCACAGTTATCACACTTCCATCTTACAGTCTTATCCTTAGCAAATACCTTATTTTCTCTTACATTTTTTAATAACTTTAAATATCTCTTCTCATGCTCTACCTCTACTTCAGCAATCTTTCTAAAAGCTACAGCTATTTTTGGGAAACCTTCTTCATCTGCTACACGAGCAAATTCTGGATATAGCTCAGTATGTTCTTCATTCTCTCCAGCAGCAGCAGCCTCTAAGTTCTCTTCAGTTGTTCCAATTACTCCAGCAGGGTAAGCAGCAGTAATCTCTACATTGCCACCTTCTAAGAACTTAAAGAATACTTTGGCATGCTCCTTCTCATTTCTAGCAGTCTCTAAAAAGATAGCTTCGATTTGGCGGAAACCCTCCTTTTTAGCTTGAGATGCAAAATATGTATAACGAGTTCTTGCTTGGGATTCTCCAGCAAATGCCTTTAATAAATTTTGTTCTGTTTTTGTTCCCTTTAAACTAGCCATACTTATCATCCTCCAAATTATTAATTATTAGTTGATAGTTTAAAAATTACTTTTTATATTAACTGTCAACTGTACACTATACACTACTTTTTAAGCTTTCCATAAACCATGAAGATTGCAGAACTCTCTAACATCTACAATCTCATCTTTAGACACTTTAAATTCAGCTACTGGCTCTTGACCAGCTTCTAGCTCAGCACGAAGTACCTTATCCTCTGTTAATACTTCGATAAATTTAATCAAATGCTCTTCAGTCATTGGATGTAGAGTGCTTCCAACAGTTACTTTAACTCCATCTTCAACCTCTTCTACTACTGGTACATGCTTTTCAGTAGTATAGTCTGCTGTTTGAGCATCTAATTTTTCCATCTTCTCTCCACAGCATACTAGTGGAGCTGGTCCAGCTTGCACAACCTCTACTACATTGCCACAATGGTTACATCTATAGACTTCTCTCAATTTAGTACCCATTACTCAATCTCCTCCTTCAAACTATTTTTAATCTCTTCTAACTGACTTTCGTCAGGTATATATTGAACCTTGATTGGATCAAGGGTTTCAAACTTGCATTCCTTTAGTACATCTTCTACTTGACCAATACTCTGCCCTCCCCAACCATAAGAGCCAAAAGCAAGCCCTATTCTATTCTTAGGAGCTAAGCCTTTTAAATATGTTAAAAATGCTGCTACAGATGGTAACATATTATTATTTAAAGTTGGTGATCCTACACAGATATACTTAGCTGTTAACACTTCAGTAATGATGTCTGAACGATGATTGACATCTAAATTTAATATCTTTGTACTGATACCCTTCTCTTCAAAAGCACTCTGAATTGCATAAGCCACCTTTTTAGTAGAATCCCACATACTATCATATATAATCAATGCCTTCTCATCATATTCGTTAGCTGACCATTTTTTATACTTTTCTATAATCTCTGGAACAAAGGTTCTCCAAATTACTCCATGGGAAGGTGCAATTATATCAATATCTAAATCTGCTACAGCCTTTAAAACACCTTGTACCTGTCTTCCATAAGGCATTACTATATTAGCATAATATTTCTTAGCCTCTTCCATAACAATATCAAAATCAGTTTGATCATCAAAACGCTCAGCACTAGCATAATGTTGACCTAAAGCATCATTAGAGAATAATAACTTTTCTTCTGGTATATATGTAACCATATTGTCAGGCCAATGAACCATTGGTGTTAAAACAAAGTTTAGATTTCTCTTTCCTATATTAAGAGATTCCCCTGATTTAGCAATTTGGAAGTCCCAATCCTTCTTATAATGTGCTATTAACCCAGCTTTCCCCTTTGGAGAAGTAATTAATTTAGCATTTGTTGCTACTTCCATCAACTTAGGTAAACCACCTGAATGGTCCATCTCTACATGGTTAGAAATTATGTAATCAATCTTAGTTGGATCTACTATATCAGAGATTCTGGCTATCATCTCATCATAAAGGTAATGCTTGACAGTATCAATGAGAGTTATCTTCTCATCAATGATTAGATAGGCATTATAAGTAGATCCCCTTTGTGTTAGATAACCATGAAAATCTCTTAAATCCCAATCGATACCTCCTACCCAATAAATATTCTCTTTAATCTCAACTGCTTTCATTTACTTGACCTCCTTAAAATCCATCTTCTGTGCTCTACAAGTTGGACAGCGCCAACTCTCAGATAACTCTTCAAAAGAAGTTCCTTCTTCTACTCCCTGAGTTCTGTCACCTCTTTTAGGGTTATAAGTATAACCACAGATTATGCATTTATATTTGTTCATAATGATACCTCCCGATTTTACTTGAAATTAATATTAAATAACAAAATCTAATAACTTTTTCTAATATTATTAACAAATCAATATCTTTTATTCGGAAGATTTTCTTACTCTATCTATATTATTAGAGATTATTAGTAATAATTCCTGCTTAAATTAAAAAATATTTATTTTTTGTTGTATTTAAGAATGATTATCATTATTTTTGTCTATTTTACTATAAAAATTATGGATCTTATATGCTATAGTGATATGATATAGGTATATTGCGACACTTTTACTTTAAAAAAGTTAGCAAAATATTAGGTTCCACCCCAAGAGTACTTCTTCAGGCGTAGTGCCTTCAGGGCGAAAAAGTAACCAAACCTACAGGTTCATAAATTTATTACGGAAGGTTTTTAGTAAAAATCTGTAGGGAAACTTCTATGGCAAAGCCCACTCACTCAGCAATCAAATTACTAATTATTATCATTAATTATATTCTTTATTTAAAATCTGATTAAACTCTAAATTTTAGCTCAATTTTTGCTTCATTCAAACAGAAATTTTCTTCGGTTTTAAAGATGTTAACTGTAAACTGAAGTAAAAGTGTCGCAATATCTCTTTAAAACGATAGCTTCTACATAAATTTGAAATATATCTTTCAAGTATAACAGTAATTATATTGACAAATATTATAAGACTTTGTTATAATAAATCCATCGTTAACCTTTAAATAATATGGTTAACTCATTTTTAAACTATATTTAAGGAGGATTTATTATGAATATTAAGACTAGAGAAATGATATTGGTTGCTCTTTTTGCAGCTTTGACTGCGATTGGTGCTTTTATTAAGATTCCAACACCCTTTGGAGTACCTTTTAGTATGCAACCTCTATTTGTAATATTTGCTGCTAACCTTTTAGGTAGCCGTTTAGGATTAATGAGCCAGTTAATATATATTTTTATTGGATTAATTGGTATTCCTATCTTTACCAGTGGTGGAGGACCTGCTTATGTATTAAATCCTACCTTTGGATACTTGGTAGGGTTTGCTATTGGCGCTTACATAATTGGTAAAATAATAGAAAGTAGTGAAAAGAATTTTAAAAATTTTATCTTGGCTAACTTTGTAGGACTGCTTGTCTTCTACTTTTTTGGAGTAACTCATCTTTATCTAATCATGAATTTTTATCTTGGTAAAACATACCCAATTAATAGTGCCTTAATTGGTGGCTTTTTAATCTTCTTACCTTTTGATGTCATTAAGGCTATTATCTCTGCAGTTATTTCTAAAGAAGTCATTGAGCGAGTAGAGAATGCAATTGCTACTGCAAGCCCAAGAAATTAAAATTTATTATTAGTTAATTTGGTGGTGGTAAAAATTAAAACTAAAGACCTTATCTTAGCTGCATTATTTGCTGCTTTAACAGCAGTAGGAGCTTTTATTAAAATTCCTATCCCTTATGTACCCTTTACACTACAGGTTTTATTCGTATTCTTTGCTGGGAGCTTATTGGGGAGTAGACTAGCTTTAATTAGCCAATTAGTTTATCTAGGAATAGGATTGATTGGTATTCCCATCTTTACTCAAGGTGGGGGACCTAGCTATATCTTACAACCTACCTTTGGATATTTACTAGGATTTGCTATTGGTGCTTATGTAATTGGTAAAATAATTGAGAATTTAACACATAAAACTTTCATTAACTTTTTATTAGCTAATTTCATTGGCTTAACCGTAGTTTATTTATTTGGGGTAGTCTATCTTTACCTTAATTTAAACTTCATTACGGGGACTACTATTAGTCTAAGTAAAGCAATTAAGATTGGATTTTTACTTCCAATCCCTGGTGACCTATTACTCTGTATAATTGCAGCTCTAATATCCAAAAAGGTTATTACTCAAGTCAGAGGAGCATTACCTATTTATGAAGATTAAAAATTAATAAAAGTAAAGGGTGAGGATAATCCTCACCCTTTACTTTTATTAAAATTTATTTCAACTCATCAATCAATGCTTGAAACTCTCTAGGATGTTTCTTCTCTTTTACTAAAACTCTATCACCAATTTGTGGATGCCTATCTCTAAAGATAGGAACTCCTTCTGCTTTATAAATAATACCAATTGGAATATTATCTCCCCATTCATCTGCTTTCTTTATAGCATCATGATAATCAGTAGAATTATAATCGTCACCTAATTCATAGACTCGCTTCATATACCATTGATAAGTGTTAATTTTATTAAAAGAGACACAGGGCTGTAAGATATCTATTAAAGCATAACCTTTATGATTAATTGCTGCTTTCATCATAGCTTTTAAATGTTCTTTCTTGCCTACAAAACTTCTAGCTACAAAGGTAGCACCCATTGCAATTGCAAATTTGACAGGATTAAAAGGTCTTTGAGTAATACCATTTGGTTGTGTAGAAGTAGTCAAAGTCTCTTCACTTGTTGGAGAAGCTTGCCCTTTAGTCAGACCATAAATTTGATTATTATGGACAAAATGAGCAATATCTGGGTTCCTTCTGATATTATGGAGGATATGGTTACCACCCTCTGCATAGGTATCCCCATCACCCGACTCTACAATGACCTTCATCTCAGGATTAGCTAACCTCATCCCGATGGCTGGTGGTAAAGCTCTACCATGGAGACCATTAAATCCATTAACCTTAATATAATGGGGCATCTTAGCTGCCTGACCAATTCCAGTAAACATAGTTACTTGGGAAGGCTTTAATTCCAATTCTGCTAAAACTTCTGCTAAACATTGACGTAAAGGAATATCACCACAACCTGGACACCAGGCTGTCTCTCGATTTGGTTCATATATCTCTGGATTTACCATTAGTCAATCACCTCTTCTTGGATAGCCTCATAGATTTCGTGAGCAGTAAATGGTCGACCATTATATTTTACCAGCTCATGATTTATCATAATTCCAGTCTCTGCACTGATTAAACGGGAGAATTGGGCTGTTCCATTATTCTCAACAATAATTGATGTTGGACCATCAATTTTATCTTCTAACTCTTCAATTGGTAATGGCCAAACATCACTGAACGTTAATAACCCTACATCATGACCATCTTGCTCTAAAAGTTCCCTAGCTTCCTGTAATGGTCCGTAAGTAGAACCCCATCCAATTAATAAATAATCTATATTCTCTGGTCCTACATACTCTGGTTCTTCTAAATCCTCCATAATTAATTTATCTATCTTATCAAATCTCTTATCTACCATCTTTACCCGTGTTTCAGCATCTTCGATAATGTGTCCATGCTCATCATGCTCATCACTATCAATTAAGACTATATCATCTTCAAGTTGCCCTGGATATGCCATTGGAGAGACTCCATCATCACTAAAAGCATATCTTCTATAATCAGTTATATTCTTAGCTTCTTTATCAGAGATAAAACCATTATAGTTCTCTAATTCTTCTAAATCAAAAGCATCTACATTTACTTCAGCATCTGCCAAAAACTGATCACTTAAGAGAATAACCGGTATCTGATATTTTTCAGCTAGGTTGACTGCCCTAAAGGTTTGATAAAATGCATCTTCAGCATCCTTAACAGCAATAACCATCTTAGGGAAATCACCATGCCCTGCATTGATAGTAAATAATAGGTCGGCCTGCTCAGTTCTAGTAGGTAATCCTGTTGCTGGACCAGGTCTTTGAACATCTACGATAACTATGGGAAGTTCAGCAATTCCAGCAAAACTTACCGCTTCTGTCATTAGAGCAAATCCACCACCAGAGCTTCCTGTCATCGAACGAATTCCGCTATAAGACCCACCTAAGGCCATCATAATAGCAGCAATCTCATCTTCTGCCTGCTCCACTACTATTCCTAAATCATTCTGCCTTTTAGCTAAATAGTTCATTACCCCTGTGGCTGGAGTCATTGGATAAGCAGAGTAAAATTGTACCCCTGCCACAGCTGCTCCCATCCCGATAGCCTGATTTCCATTAATCAAAATTTGGTTATCTCTAGGAGTAACCTCTGGCATCTCAAACCTTCTTTTAGCTACCTCTGCTTTCTCATATCCTTTATGCAATGCATCAATATTCATCTGTTTAATATCTTCAGCACGTCTAAAGTATTCATCTAATACCTCTTCAGCAATCTTTAAATTCATTCCTAATAATTTAAGTAATACTCCTACAAAGACTGTATTTGCAACTCTACCATTTCCGATATCTTGAGCTATTAAAGCAGCTTCTAGAGAGAATATCTCCTTATCTTGATTCTTCTCTCTTAGCTCTCCTTCATAGGATTCACCATTATAAATCATAATTCCATCATCTTTAACATAGTCTTGATGAATCTCTATACTAGCTTTATTTAAAGCTAGTAATATATCTTGTTCATCTTTAGGAGCAGTTATCTTTTCATCTCCAAATCTAATTTTCATAAAATTATGTCCACCACGAACACGGGATTCATAATTTTTAGTTGAATAAATATGAAATCCACTTTTAAATAAAATCTTACTTAATACAAAATTTAATGTATTTAACCCTTGTCCTGCTTCACCAGCAATGACTAAATTAAAATCCATATACTTCCCTCCTTGTTGTTTATAGTAGCAGACATCTATGTTATTTTACTCATTATTCTTAAAATATAACATAGTAAAAACCATCTTATTGAATAATAGATAGTTACAAATTACTATTATATGCCTTAGTATTATAAGAAATTAAATTATTTATACCAAGACATCGAAATGTAATAAAAAAGCAATCCACATTATTTTGATGTGAATTGCCAAAATAATAAATTTATTCTAACACAATAGCTGCTTCAAAAACATCGATTCTAAACGTAAAAGATTCAGTTAAAAAGAAATCAATCTCCTCATCAGCTTGTTCTTTTAAAATCCATATCATCATTTAACTAGCACAACGATTATATTAATCTACTACATCATATATATATATATTAAATTATTTAATATATAATTCATGAATAACCTAAATAAAAATTATTCTTCTGGTTATTATAATACATAAGTGTTATTAATAGTACACTCATCATGTATTTAATTACACAAAGGGGGTGTTATAATGGTGAATAATGAAATGACAGCAGAGAACCTCCGTTCCGCATTTGGTGGTGAGAGTCAAGCTTATCAGCGATATAGAGTTTGGAGTCAAGTAGCTGAAGAAGATGGATTCCCGAATGTAGCTTTATTGTTTGAAGCTATTGCTTTTGCTGAAGAGGTACATGCTAGTAATCACTTTGAAGCTCATGACAATATCGAAGGGGATTTCTTAGTTGCTTCTGGAGCTGGATTTGGTATTGGTTCTACTTCTGAAAATTTAGAAGGTGCTATAGCAGGAGAGAACTTTGAGGTTGAACAGATGTATCCTAGCTATTATCTAGTAGCTAAAGATCAAGATGAAAAGGATGCCCTTAAATCCTTCCACTATGCTCTAGAAGCAGAGAAAACTCACTCTAAATTATATAGTGAAGCAAGAGACTCAGTTGAAAATGACGCGGATTATGATTTAGAATATGTAAGTGTTTGTACAGTATGTGGACATACTGTCAAAGATGATACACCTGATAAATGTCCTATCTGTGGGGCAAGTAAAGACGATTTTGAAGAATTTAGAGATTAATAATAAGGGGGATAATAATGCAATATTATGAAGTAAAACAAGCTGATAATACAAATAATAAGACTGAGCTAGAAAAGAAGCACATACCTGTAATTCAAGCACCTGATAAAGTAAAGAAAGACGAATATTTCGATATTACTGTCAAGATGGGAGAGATAGATCATCCTGTAGAACCAGGTCACTTTATCCAATATGTTGATCTTTATGCTAACTATTATCATCTAGGCAGAGCAAACTTCACCCCTGAAATGAAGCCAGCGGTTACTTTTAAGGTAAAATTAAAAGAGTCTTGTACTATCAGAGCTTATGAACTCTGTAACTTACATGGCCAATGGCAAGGAAATAAAGAGATTACTGTAGAGTAAAATCAATAATATCCTTTCCAAAAATAAGATAATAGCTAGTACTAGCTATTATCTTTCTCATCTTCTATTAATTTCAGAAAAACATCAACTAATTCAGGATCAAAGAACTTTCCAGATTTATCTTTTATCACTTGTATAGCCTTAATCTTAGACATAGGACCTTGGTAGCCTTTACTATTATCAATTGAATTATAGGGTCGATTAAGTAATGCGTCATAAGCATCGACTATATGTACAACCCTAGATAAAAAGGGGATATCCTCTCCTGCTAATTCTTCTGGATAACCTGTTCCATCCCAATTCTCATGATGATAAAGAATATCATTGGCGATACTTCTTAAATCCTGAAAACTCTTAGCTATATTATATCCATGCTCTGGATGTTTTTTAAACTCTTCCCATTCTTTCTCAGTTAAAAATTTATCTTTATTAAGTACCTCTTTTCTGATTGGTAATTTACCAATATCATGATATTTAGCCAGTTTAACCAATTTATCTATATCCCTCTCTGACAAATCCAACCTATACCCCATCTTTCTACTCATGCTAATCATTCTAGAGGTATGACCTACAGTTTCATAACTATTATTTTCTAGCTTTTCAGTTAGTGATTTTAGTAGTGCACTATTGCTACTACTCTTATTTTCTGCTTTGTCTTCATACATTCTATTCTCTGCTCTTTTATATACCTCTTTTATATCTTCCTTATTCCTTATCTTAGTTGCACACCCTAAAGCAATCTGAGGAATAATTGGATCAAAATCAGAAGATTCACAACCTTCTTTAATCCGTTTGATTATATTTTGAGCAACCTCTTCACTAGTTTCTGTCAAAATAATCCCAAACTCATCACCACCCCATCGAGCAATAATATCTTCCTTACGACTAGCATTTCTTAAGATACTAGCTATCTCTTTTAATAGTTTATCTCCAGCTTCATGACCAAAGACATCATTAGTCAATTTCAATCCATTGGCATCTCCCACAATTATGCTTAAAGGCAATTTTCGTTCTACATCTAGCCTTTTTAATTCTTCTTCATAGAACTTCCTATTATAAAGTCCAGTTAAACTATCATGATAACTAATATATTTAATCTTCTCTTCAGCTTTCTTACGTTCGGTAATATCTATTAATGAGACTATGCTCTTCTCACTATCAGGTATTAGCTTAGCTTGAATAATCACAGTCTTCTTCTCTCCAAAATTATCTATAATATCAAGCTCATATCTCTCAGAAATATTATCTTCATCACTCTTGCGTTGACAGTGATAATTTAAAATCTTACTTAAAGATTCATGATCCATAATTAATTCTAACAGTTTCATCTTACCCTCAATCTCTTCTTTAGAATAACCCAAAACCTCTTCCATCTTATCATTTACCAAAGAGAACGTTGTATCCTTCTCTAGTATACAACTAGCAGTACCTGTTGCTTGGAATAAGGTTCTATATTTATTTCTACTCTCTTTAAGCTCCTCTTCTGCTACTTGACGCCTAAGTATATTTATCAAAAGAAGACAGATAATTATAGTCAGAAAGATTATAAAGGCTAAAGTAGCTAAGACCTTACCTCTATTCTCATTATAAAATGAACGGGGTCTGTTAACAATAATACTTTCTTTAGGCAATTTATCAAAGGGTATATTAAATCTCTTTAACTCATGGTAATCAAACATGAATTTATTAGGACTCTCCTCAATAACTGGTTCTTCCCCCTTTAATATGCTCAATGCTATCTGAGAAACAATTCTTCCCTGCTGGTAGCCACTACTAATCTTACCACCTAATACCCCATTTCCAGGAAATACATCCCAAAAGCTATAAATTGGTCTATTAGTATATTTAGAAATCAGTTTTGTGGCTTCTGTCAAGGAGATTAAATTCCCTGAATCATATTTTATACTGGCAAGCCAGACTATAATACTATTTTTATCTAACTTCCTTGCTATCTCCTTTACTTCAGTGAGATAAGATAATTTATAAGTGATTAGACTGATAGGCTCAGGAATATCATTCATAGCAACTTTTAACATCTGTAAGTTTGTTAGACCAGTAGTAGTTCCATCAGTAATTGCTACTACTTTGTCAATGTTAGGATGTAGATTCAAAGCAACCTTAATTGTACTTTTCATGTCCAGTTTTTCTTCTATACCACTGAAGTTCTCCTTACTCTCAAAGGAATACTTGTCCAAATCACTTATTCCACAGAATACCACTGATGTATTAGAAAAGAGATCATCTCGATATTCTAACAAAAATTTCAAGGCATCATCATCAGATGAAATAATCAAATCAAATTTAGCATCCTTAAATTTATGTTTAAAGAGTCTATACAGATTATTTATATGCTCTTTATCAATTATTCGCTTAGTATCCAAGTATTCAGTATGTAAATTTATATTTTCAGAGTTAGCACCTAAGATACTTCTGATACCTCTGTCAATATTTGCTGTCCAACCAAATTCAGGATAATAGGAATGAATAATCAATATATTCTTCTTATCTTCATTAGCTTGAGAGCTTGTCAGATTAAATACTAAAATTAATAATATCAATATAGTAATTAAAACAAATTTATCTTTATATAAGTTCATTACCATGATAAACCTACTACACCTCCTATTACTTCATCTAATCTATAATAAAAACTTCAACTTTTATCGATAAATTCCTCTAAAAGATTAGAATAACTGTGTCTCTGTTCTTCTACTTTTTAAATAAAAGTTTATAAAGGACTCTCAATAAGCCTTTTTTTCTTATCCCAAAGACTCTGCTAAGAAGGTATAGTCTAATAACCTTTAAGGTTGAGAATATTCATAATTATCTCCATAAAAAAAGACCAGCATTAAGCTGGTCTTTTACAACTAAATAATTTATTCAGCATCTTCAGTTGTAGCAGCAACTTCTGCTTCAACTTCAGTAACCTCTTCAATAGCCTCTTCTTCAACTTTCTTACCATTAAAAGCATTGATATATAACTCTTTAATTTCACTAATTAATGGATATCTTGGATTTGCTCCTGTACACTGATCATCAAAGGCTAACTCTGACATCTCATCTAATTGTGCATAGAAGTTAATTTCACTAACTCCTGCTTCTTCAATTGTATTTGGAATATCAACCTCTGCTTTAAGCTCATTAATAGCTTCAATTAATAATTGTACTTTTTCTTCCTCAGTATTTCCACCTAATCCTAAGTGATCAGCAATCTTAGCATAATTGCTCTTAGCTAATGGGTACTTGTATTGTGGGAATGCAGTCTGCTTAACTGGTACATCACTAGCATTATATTCAATTACTTCATTAATTAATAATGCATTTGCTAAACCATGTGGAATATGGAAAGTAGAACCCAATTTATGTGCCATAGAATGGCAGATTCCTAAGAATGCATTAGCAAAAGCCATACCTGCAGTTGTTGCTGCATAATGCATCTTCTCTTTAGCTTTTCTATCCTCTGCTCCACCTCTATAAGATCTAGGTAGATATTTGAATACCAATCTGATAGCTTCTAAAGCCAAACCTTTAGTATATTCATTAGAGAATACAGATACATAAGCTTCAATCGCATGTACTAAAGCATCGATACCAGAGTAAGCTGTTAATCTAGCTGGCATAGATAATACTAAATCTGGATCAACGATTGCCATATCTGGAGTCAATTCGTAATCAGCAATTGGGTATTTAATACCTGTATTCTGATCAGTAACAACAGCAAATGGTGTTACCTCTGAACCAGTTCCTGAAGTTGTAGGAACAGCTACAAAGTAAGCTTTACTTCCTAATTCAGGGAACTTGTAGATTCTCTTTCTAATATCCATGAAAGTCATAGATAACTCTTTAAATTCTGCTTCTGGATGCTCATACATTAACCACATGATCTTAGCAGCATCCATTGGAGAACCTCCACCAAGAGCGATAATTACATCTGGTTGGAAAGAGTCCATTAATTTAACTGCTTTTTCAACTGTAGCTAAAGTTGGGTCTGGTTCTACATCAGAGAATATTCTATAATCTACACCAACTGTGTCCAATACATTAGTAATTCTCTCTGTGTAGCCAAGATCATATAATGGCTTATCAGTTACGATAAATGCTCTCTTCTTACCTTCCAACTCTTGTAATGCGATTGGTAATGCACCATACTTGAAGTAAATCTTTTCTGGTACTCTAAACCATAACATGTTCTCTTTTCTCTCTGCAATTGTTTTTACATTCATAAGATGTTTAACCCCCACATTTTCACTTACTGAGTTACCTCCCCAAGATCCGCAACCAAGAGTTAGAGAAGGGCTCAATTTGAAGTTATAGATATCACCAATAGCACCTTGAGAAGTAGGCATATTTACTAAGATTCTTCCTGTCTTCATCTTAGAACCAAAGTAATCTTTTCTATCATTATTGATTTGGTCTGTATAAAGAACTGATGTATGTCCGATACCACCAAATCTAACTAATTCCACTGCATTATCAACAGCTTCTTTAAAATCTTTAACTTTATACATAGCTAATGTTGGTGACAACTTCTCATAAGAGAAAGGCTCTTCTTCTCCAACCTTATCTACTTCTGCAATTAATACTTTAGTCTCTTTAGGAACAGTTACACCTGCTAACTCAGCAATCTTATAAGCTGGTTGACCAACGATTTGAGCATTAACATGTCCGTCAACAATGATTACCTCTGCTACCTTCTTTCTTTCAGCTGGAGATAATATATGTGCACCACGGTCGATAAATTCTTGTCTTACTTCATCATAAACATCAGCTACAACACTTACTGATTGTTCAGAAGCACAGATAACACCATTATCAAAAGTCTTACTCATTAAGATTGAGCTAACTGCCATCTTAATATGAGCTGTTTCATCAATAATTGCTGGAGTATTTCCTGCACCTACTCCAACTGCTGGCTTACCTGAAGAATAAGCCGCCTTAACCATTCCTGGTCCTCCAGTAGCTAAAATCATACTGATATCATCATGTTTCATTAACATTTGAGACAATTCAATTGATGGTTCATCAATCCATCCAATAATATGCTCTGGAGCTCCTGCTTTAACTGCAGCATCTAAAACAGTCTTAGCTGCTTCAATTGTACAATTTTTAGCTCTTGGATGTGGTGAAAAGATTATTGCATTTCTAGTTTTTAAAGAGATTAAAGACTTAAAGATTGTAGTAGAAGTAGGGTTTGTTGTTGGTACAATCCCTGCTAAGATACCGATTGGTTCTGCTATCTTCTTTGTTCCATAAGCAGCATCCTCTTCAAGGATTCCACAAGTCTTTTCATCTCTATACTTATTGTAGATGAATTCTGATGAAAAATGATTCTTAATTACTTTATCTTCAACTATTCCCATCCCAGTATCTGCAACAGCCATCTTAGCTAATTCAATTCTCTTATCATTAGCTGCGATAGCTGCTCTTCTAAAGATTTCATCAACTTGTTCTTGCGAATATGTAGCGTACTCTGCTTGAGCTTCTTTTACCTTCTGAATCAATGCTTCAAATTCTTTGGCATTAGTAACTTTCATAATTCCCATTTTACAGTCCCCCTTTTTTTCAAAGAAAACACAACACCCGTAAAAACATTAATACTTCCTTGTGAACTTATACACAAACTTTCTTATAGCATTATGTCCTCTCCTCGACTTGATAAAATAATATCAAATATAACTATACTTTTCAACTTTAATATTTAAAGTTAAATAGGGATAAAAGTTCAAATAGTATAATTAACTACCTAATAATCAATATAACTAACATTAACTACCTTATAATATAATTATAACTTTAATTCACCTTAGCTTTACTATATCTAGCGTTATCCATTAATAAAAAAACACTAGATGTAGTATATATTATTTTTTTAAAAAATAACAAAAAATAATTTGTTAAAAAATAATCAAGATAAAAGAGCAGTTAATTAACTGCTCTTTTATCTTGATTATTTTACCCTAAATCTTCTATCTATATTAAATATTAACCAAAATTAGTCAACTCCCTCCATCTTCTACAAGCTACAAAATGTTCAGCTTCTACCTCCATAAGCTCTGTCTCATCATTTTCCCAACACTCTGGTTTAGCAGATATACAACGTGGATGAAAACGACATCCTTGAGGTAGATTAGCAGCAGATGTAATTTCACCTTTTATCGGTACTTCTTTAACTTTATTTACTCTTCCAGGTATAGGCTCACATACTGCTGAGATTAATGCCTTAGTATAAGGGTGAATTGTATTATCAATAATATCATCAGCTTTACCCATCTCTATAATCCTTCCTAAATACATAACAGCAATTCTATCAGTAAAATAACGAGCCGTTGACAAGTCATGAGTAATATAAAAATAAGTAAGGTCTAAATCTTGCTGTACTTCTTTCATCATCTGTAAGATTTCTGCTCTAGTAGACACATCAATCATCGAAACTGGCTCATCAGCTATAATAAAATCAGGCGATAAAATTAGTGTTCTAGCAGTAGCTGCCCTTTGTCTTTGCCCTCCACTAAGCATATGTGAATATCTCTCCATAAAATCCTTGGCAGGTGTCAACTTTACCTCTTCTAAAGCTTCAATGGCCAATTCTTCCCTTTCTTTTCTACTCTCCCCTAAATTATGAATAACCAATGGTTCTGTTAGTACATCTCTAATTTTAAAGCGAGGATTGAGTGACGCATATGGATCTTGAAAGATCATCTGTACCTTTTCTTTATATTTCTTAATTTTTTCTTTTTCAAGATAAGTGACATCTTCTCCTCTAAATATAATTTTACCATCTGTAGGCTCAATAAGTTTCATCAGTAATTTACCTGTTGTACTCTTTCCACAACCTGATTCACCAACTACTCCTAAAGTTTCTCCTTTATATATATCAAAAGAAATATCATCTACTGCATGCACAGGTCCTTTATTTGTATAATAATATAACTTTAAATTCTTTACTTCTAATACTTTATCCATAATCTATCTACCTCTTTTTCAATTTTGGATTTAATATAGTATCCATAGTAAAACCTAAAAATGCAAAAGTCATACCCATCATTGCAATAAATATTCCTGGTGGAATAACCCACCACCATAAACCTTGTAAAACAGCACCACTACTCATAGCACCATGTAAAATTTGTCCCCAAGTTACAATCGTAGCATCACCAAGCCCAATCAAGCTGATAGTCGCTTCATAAATAATAGCACTAGGTACCATTAATGCCATAGAAGCAAAAGAATAAGGTACAACTTGTGATATCATATGTTTGAAGATAATTCTTGAATCTGATGCATCAAGAGCATAAGCTGCTTCTATATAAGTCTCTTCTTTAATCTGTAATGCTATACTCCTTACTGTCCTTACTGAACCTACCCAAAAAAATAGGCTCATCATTATCATTAAAATCCAGATACTTGGTTTAAAGATAGCACTCATAACTATTAATACTGGAAGAAGTGGAATACTTGTAAAGATTTCAAAAATCCTCATTATTAAAGCATCAACCCAACCACCAAAATAAGCACTGGTTACACCATAAATAACTCCAATAGTTACAGATATACAAGATGTTAATAATCCAAGTAACATTGCCCATTTAACCCCAGCTATAATACCACTCCAAATATCTCGCTTAGAGTTATCAGTTCCTAAAAGACCAAAAACTCTTCCCGCAATAGTTAAGGAGGGATTCTCTAAAATAGAATCTTTGCCCATAACAATGGCAGATATCTTAATCTTATAAGTCCCCTTTAATGGAGTTGGTTGAACATACATACCTTCTTGAACTTGAGAAAAGAAAATATTCATAGGCCTAATAGTATCCCTAGATAAACTTTGTATATTTTCTGCTGTATCATACTTCTTAATAAAGTCATATGCCGTAGAACTCCCCTTATTATTTAAAGATACTACTACCTCTTTTTCATTAGAATTATTAATGGAGATTCTAGATAGTTGTACTTTATTGCCATCTGGTCTTTCTAGTTCGATACTCATCATAATATTCCCCTTAGCTAATGCCTTAAAGATTAAATCCTTTGGTGGAAGTTCATCTTCATAATTATAATCAAAAATTAAATTCATTATCTTCATCTTAGAGCGATCTTTCTCAAGTACTTTAGGGCTATCTAAAATCTTATGTTCTGCCCTATCTTGAGAAGTAAACCAATTTACCCAAATCGGTTCGGCACCTTTAGGATTGTTCTGCCAATAAGTTACATCTCTCCACCTACTATCTGCTTCTGGAAAGGGGATAATTAATGATTCACACAAAATAAGCAAAATAAATAATCCAAAAAAAACCACTCCAATAATACCATATTTCTCTTGCTTAAATTTATGCCAAAATTCTAAAAAAGACTCTTTTATATCTCTCCATCTCATTTCTTATCACCTACCTTAATTCTTGGATCTAAGAAACCATATATAAGATCTAAAAAGACTAGTCCACCTAAATAAAGTGCAGTGGTCACCGATAAAAGTCCTAATAAAACTGGAATATCATTCTGTTGGACAGAGATCCAGTATAAATTTCCCATTCCTGGCCAACTAAATATTCCTTCATAAACAAGACTTCCACTAACAGACATAAGTAATGACATTACTCCCATAGTAACAATAGGAGGCGCTGCTGAACGCAAAGCATGCCCATATAATACCTTGCTTTCTGGAAGTCCCCTTGCCCTTGCAGACATTATATAATCCTCCTGTAATGTACCTAATACTATATTACGTGTTAAATAGGCTCTCCCCCAGAACCCAATTATAATTAATGTAATTACTGGAAGAGCTAAATGGTAAAGTATATCCAAATAATAAGCAAACCCTTCAGGTGGAGGTACAGAATGTAGTCCCCCAGATGGAAATATAGGTATAATATATACAAAAACCATGATCATAATCATGGCTAACCACCAAGATGGCATTCCATAAACAATCATTGTTATAATGGAAGTACTTTGATCAAGAAGCTTATTTGGTTTCTGTGCCTTCTTAATTCCTAATAGTATTCCAATTAAGATATCTAAAGCTATTGCTGTTGTAAATAAAATCAACGTATTTGGTATAACTTCAGCTATAATCTTTTTAACATCTCTTGAACCTTCCAAAGAAGTTATAATTGTGGAATCACCCCAATTTAAAGTAATGATATCGACTCCCCTCCAAAAAATACGACTTAAAATAGGGTCATCTAAATGATATCTCAAACGAAGTGACTTAACTCTTTCTACTTTATATACTTCAATCTCTTTGGCAGTCATATTACTTCTAGCTATAATCTCTCCTCTAACCTGTTCAGTTATCTGTGCTTCCAGTGTTCTTTCCATCACTGTATTAAACAAGGCAGAATAAATAAAGATAATTATTATAAAGGTAAGAAGCATATGAATAATTCGTTTTAGAGCATATTTTCCATACATTAAATTAACCACCTCTATCCCTTCAATCAAAAATTATATCGAATAAATTTATTAATTATTATCAATATCATCAATTTATATTAAGACTTCTACCACCTTCTTTTTGGGTAGAAGTCCATCATTTTTAATAAATAATGATTGTTGCTGTTTTTGAAGTAGGATCAGCATCCCCTACAGATCCAAGAGCAAGAATAGTATAAGTTCCTGCTTCAAGGTCTTTGGTTGCTTTTCCAGGAATTTTACCTTTAAATACTCCAGACTCTATCAATTTTGCCTTAAATTCAACTTCCTTATTCCCTGCAATAAGAAGCAGTTTAACCTTTCCACTTTTAGCTGGTTTATTTATATATACAGAAATTATTAAAGCCCAAATTATATTTAAATATAATTTGGGCTTTAATAATTTAATTGATATTAGATATTAGTAAATATTGAATAAAGCAATACAAATAAATTTAATTTTTAATTTTACTCTCTAACCTAAACCTCCACTAATAATTACTTTTAGTTTCCTTTATAAGCTTCGATATAAAGCTCTTTAATCTCATCAATTAATGGGTATCTAGGATTAGCTCCTGTACATTGATCATCAAAAGCAAGCTCTGCCATCTTGTCTAATTTTTTATAGAAATTAACCTCAGTTACACCTGCTTCTTCAATAGTCATTGGCATATCAATCTCTCTTCTGAGTTTATTAATTTCTTCAATTAATAAATCAACTTTTTCATCATCGGTATTTCCACCAAGTTGTAAATGTTCTGCAATTTTAGCATATCTACGTTTAGACAATGGATATTTATATTGTGGAAATGCTGTCTGCTTGATTGGTACATCAGTAGCATTATATTTAATAACCTGAGTAATTAGTAACCCATTAGCTAGACCATGGGGCAAATCAAAGGCAGATCCCAATTTATGGGCCATAGCATGACCAATTCCTAAGAAAGCATTAGCAAAGGCCATCCCTGCAGTAGTAGCTGCATAATGCATCTTCTCTTTAGCTTTTCTATCCTCTGCTCCATTTTTATAAGATCTAGGTAAATATTTAAATACCAATCTGATAGCTTCTAAAGCTAGTCCTTTAGTATACTCATTAGATAATACAGATACATATGCTTCTATAGCATGAACTAATGCATCAAAACCAGAGTATGCTGTTAACTTTGGTGGCATAGATAAGACTAAATCGGGATCTACAATTGCCATATCAGGTGTCAACTCATAATCAGCAATTGGATATTTGATTCCTGTCTTATTATCGGTCACTACAGCAAAAGGAGTTACTTCAGAACCTGTTCCAGAAGTTGTAGGAATAGCTACAAAGTAAGCCTTCTTTCCTAACTCAGGGAATTGATAGATTCTCTTTCTAATATCCATAAAGGTCATTGATAGCTCTTTAAATTCTGCTTCTGGGTGCTCATACTTTAACCACATAATCTTAGCAGCATCCATTGGCGAACCTCCACCAAGGGCAATTATAATATCAGGTTCAAAGCTTCTCATCTCCTTAACAGCTTTTTCTACTGTGGAAATTGAAGGGTCTGGCTCAACATCGGAGAAGATTTTATGATCTATTCCCATTTCATCTAATTCATTAGTAATCTTATCGGTATATCCTAAATCATACAGTGGTTTATCGGTAACTATAAAGGCCCTCTTTCTGTTCTCTAATTCACTCATTGCTGTAGGTAAAGAACCATATTTGAAATAAATCTTCTCTGGAACTCTAAACCATAACATATTCTCTTTTCTTTCAGCAATTGCTTTAATGTTTAACAAATGTCTAACCCCCACATTCTCACTTACTGCATTACCTCCCCAAGAACCACAGCCTAAAGTCAAAGAAGGATCTAACTTAAAGTTATAAATATCCCCTATTGCTCCTTGAGAAGCTGGCATATTAATCAAACATCTTCCTGTCTTCATCTTTGAACCAAAATAATCTATTCTTCCTTTATTAATTAGTTCAGTAAAAAGTACCGAAGTATGTCCAATACCACCAAAACGGACTAACTCAACAGCAATATCAACAGCATCAGCAAACTTCTCAGCTTTATACATAGCTAAGGTTGGAGATAATTTCTCATATGAGAAAGGCTCTGCTTCTCCAATAGCTTCAACCTCTGCAATCAGGACTTTAGTACTTTCAGGAACTTCTAAACCTGCTAACTCTGCTATCTTGTAAGCTGGCTGCCCAACAATTTGAGGGTTGACATGGCCATCGACTATAATTACATCTCCTACCTGCTGTTTTTCTTCTGGAGAGAGTATATATGCTCCTCTTTCTTGAAATTCCTTTTTAACTTCTTCATATACTTCCTCTACAACTACCATTGATTGCTCAGAAGCACAGATAACACCATTATCAAAGGTCTTACTCATTAAGATAGAACTAACTGCCATTTTAAGATGGGCTGTTTCATCAATAATAACAGGGGTATTTCCTGATCCTACTCCAATGGCTGGCTTACCTGAAGAATAAGCTGCTTTAACCATTCCTGGTCCACCAGTAGCTAAAATCATACTAGTATATTTATGGCGCATTAAAAATTGTGACAGATCAATTGATGGTTCATCAATCCATCCAATAATCCCCTCTGGTGCTCCTGCCTTAACAGCTGCCTCCAAAACAATTTTGGCTGCCTCTATAGTACACCTCTTAGCTCCAGGATGGGGCGAGAAGATAATAGCATTTCTTGTCTTTAAAGAAATTAATGATTTAAAGATAGTTGTTGATGTTGGATTGGTTACTGGCACAATTCCTGCTAATACTCCTACTGGCTCTGCTATCTTCTTCAACCCAAAGGAAGTATCATGCTCAATAACTCCACAAGTCCTCTCATCCTTATATTTATTATAAATAAACTCAGCTGAAAAATGATTCTTAATTACCTTATCTTCTACAATTCCCATTCCAGTATCTTCAACAGCTAATTTAGCCAAGGTAATTCGATTATCATTAGCTGCAATAGCTGCTCTTCTAAAAATTTCATCTACCTGTTCTTGAGAATATGTAGCATACTCCCTTTGGGCAGACTTGACTCTCTCTATTAATTCTTCTAATTCTTCTTGGTTAGTAACCCTCATTATTTCCATCATTCTACCTCCCATCAAAATAAAAGTTAAATGATTACTATAAATGAATTTAAGAAAATATTAATAATCATCATCTCTATATTTTACAAAAGGGGTAGAATTCATACATAAAAATAACTTTTATTTAAGCAAAGAGCTAATCAGGATAAGAAAGGTAAAACCAAAAATAAATATAACTACTTTTATAATCCTATTTAACTCTTCTATAGTCATCCAACTTTAAAGTCAAATTTAAATATAAGATACTAGGCCGATATTAAAATAGTTTTTTGTTTATTCCCCCCTTACTCTTAAGAGAGGGGAGAATTTCACTTTAGACTTGGACATCTATATAGATTTGTGAATCTAAAATGAATTTTATCCAATATAGTATCTAGAACATATAACTTTTGTCTATAACTTAATATAATTATAAAACTTTTATAGAAATATTAATACTGGAAAATTTCAGTCTAAGTTCACGAGACTATATTAAAATTATACTTTTAGAAATTAATTGTATTAGATAATTTTTATTCTCTTCTTTTACCTGTGTCAATCTGTGGCTGAATATTTTTTACTATTATAACTCATCCTCAATAAAAAAATTTACTCGATAATAAAAAATAAGAGGATTTTATACCTCTTATCTTCTTAAAATTTTTATATTTATTCAGGTTATAAATTCAATAACTATAAAGGTTTCTTAAAGTAATAAAAAAGCCCCAATACAATTAAAAGAAATATATTTAACCAGATGAATAGATTGATTATTAATTTATTTGTAACAACTATAGGCTTATTCTTAAATAGAAGATCTCCTTCTTTAAATCTCTCTACTTCCTCCTCTTTAGCTATCCTCTCTCTTATCTCTCTTTCTAATTCTATTCTCAATTCCTGCTCTAGTCTTTCAATTAACTCTTCTTCTAACTCTTCTCTTATCTCAGCTTTCAATTCAACTCGTAGCCTTTGCTCTATTTCATTTCTAAGCTCATTTTCAACCTCTTCTCTAATTCTTTTCTTTATTAACTCATAATCTTTCTCTATATTTTCTATCTCTTCCTCTTTAGGTGGAATAGCCAACTTTAACTCATCCTCTGCCTCTATAAGTAATTGACTATATATATTGGAAGAAAATTTAATAATAATATCATAAGTCTTAATAGAATCATTAAAAAGAATATAATCAATAACTCCTTTAATATGCCTCTTATTAGCATCTACAATAAAATTAAAGATTATATCTCTATATTCATTATAACTATCTTCTCTAGCTTTAACTAAGATTTCATCATTCTTCTCAAATTGACTAATCTTCTTACCATCAATAGGGGCTATAATAGGGGTTACATCTAATTCAATGATTTCTTCCTCGATATTGTCTAATTCATCATCCTCATTAATGATCAAGTTGGGATGGCTATACTTTATCTCTTCTTTAGTTTGAAACTCTCCATGTATACTTAAATCTACTGCTTCTCTTATAAAGTCTTCTAATTTTAACCTTAAAATATTCTTAATCTGCTCTAAATCCCCTTGAACTAATAAATCAACAAATAAAAAGGTCTCGTTTTTAGTTATGTTATTTAATAGATAAATCCTTAATCTTCTTCCTGCTAACTTCTCTTTATCAGATATCTTTGAAAAGATTCTATCAAAAGCCTTACTACTTGGTTCAACATATACTACTTCATCCTTGTTGCTAAAAGCAACATCTAAATTAATCAACTCTCCATTATCTCTATTAATAGTAGCTCTAAACAATCCATAGGTCTTATTGCGACCACCATAAGTTAACTTTCCATGAATAACTATATACTTCTTCTCTTCTAAAGTAGGCACTTGATTAAAATTATCATCATCTAAATTATTTTGGACATTCATCTCCAATTCTTCTTGATCCATAGTCTCCCTCACCCCTAACCCTTTTAAAAATAACTATTATTTATATTCTTCAACCAATGCTCTTTTTCATTTTTTTTAATTAAATTTTATTAGAAACATACACATATTTTTATGATTATTCAATTTTAAAGTAAATTTCTACCGGTATCTGGAATTAGATCCTATATCTGCAAGGCCCATAAAACCTTTTACTATCTGTATAAACAAACAAAGGAGGGCTAAAAGCCCTCCTTTGTTTGTTTATTTAATTATTTTTATCCCTACGGGTTTCAAAACCAAGACCCTCCGTGACGGATATTTAACTCATTAAATATCCGTCTACTGCTTCCGCTACATCTCGTCCTTCTCTAATTGCCCAAACGATCAAAGAAGCACCTCTTCTCATATCTCCAGCAGCAAAGACTTTAGCTTTACTTGTTTGATAGCTACCATCTGTCTGAACATTTCCACACTCATCAAAGTCTAATCCTAATTGCTCTAGCATACCTTCATGTTCAGGGTGAACGAAACCGATAGCTAATAGTACCAAATCTACATCTAAAGTAAATTCACTACCTTCAATCTCTTTCATTGTCTTCTTACCATTTTCATCTTCAACCCATTCAACCTTAACAGCTTTAAATTTCTTAAGGTTACCTGCTCCATCACCTTCAAAGCTCTTAGTTAAGATAGACCACTCTCTAACACCAAACTCTTCATCCTTAGCAAAAGCTTCAGCCTCTTGATGAGAGGTAGATGTTCTTAAGATTTGAGGGTACTGTGGCCAAGGGTTATCTGTAGTTCTCTCTTTAGCTGGTTTATCTAATAACTCGATTTGATAAACAGCTTCAGCACCTTGTCTAGTAGAAGTTCCTACACAGTCTGCTCCTGTATCTCCACCACCAATTACAAGTACTTTCTTCCCTTTAGCATCTATTCTCTCATCTGCTGGAACCTCTTTACCAGCATTGATACTATTTTGTTGAGTTAAGAAGTCCATTGCATAATGAATACCCTTTAAGTTACGCCCTTGTACTGGTAGATCTCTTGCTTCTCTAGCTCCACCAGTCAACACTACAGCATCAAATTCCGCTTCTAACTTCTCAGCAGGATAGTCTGTACCAATTTCAGTATTAAAGATAAATTCTACTCCCTCTTCTTTAATCTGATTTACACGGCGTTCTACCACCCATTTTTCAATCTTGAAATCTGGAATTCCATAAACTAACATTCCTCCTGCTTTGTCATCACGTTCAAAGACAGTTACTGAATGTCCCATTCGATTTAACTGTTGAGCTGCTGCCAATCCTGCTGGTCCAGCACCAACTACAGCAACTTTCTTTCCAGTTCTAACCTTAGGTGGTTGAGGCTTAATCCAACCTTCTTCCCAACCCCTTTCAGAGATAGAAAATTCGATATTTTTAATAGATACTGGATCATCATTGATACCCAAAACACATCCTCCCTCACAAGGGGCAGGGCAGACTCGCCCTGTAAAGTCTGGGAAGTTATTTGTACTGTGTAAATTCTCTAATGCTTGCTTCCATTCTCTCTTATGAACAAGGTCATTCCATTCTGGACAGAGGTTATTTACTGGACAAGAGAAACTACAGAATGGAACTCCACAATCCATACATCTAGCACTCTGTCTAGTAATATAATCCTCTTCGATAGGTTCATAGACCTGTTTATAATCTTTAACTCTCTCTTCTACACTACGCTTCTTTCTTGGTTCACGATTATATTCTAAAAATCCTCCTAATTTCCCCATTATTCTGCCTCCTTCCTACTCTTAGCCAACAATTGCTTGTAAGCTGGAGAAATAACCTTGACAAACTTACCTAAGCTATTATCCCAATCAGCTAAAATCTCTTGAGCACGTTCACTATCAGTATAATTAGCATGATTTTCAATTAAAGATTTAAGTTCTGCTATATCATGATCATCTAATTCATCTATATTTACCATACCTGTATTTAATCTATCAGCAAATCCGCCATCGATATCATATACATAAGCGATACCACCACTCATACCAGCACCAAAGTTACGACCTGTCTCTCCTAAGACTACTACTCTACCACCAGTCATATATTCACAGCAATGGTCTCCTACACCTTCAACTACTGCAGAAGCTCCAGAGTTTCTTACAGCAAATCTCTCACCAGCAATACCATTCATGTATAACTGACCACGGATCGCTCCATAAAGGATAGTATTACCACCGATGATATTCTCATGAGCTTTGAAGTCAGACTCTTGAGGCTTCTTAATGATAATCTTGGCACCAAATAGACCTTTACCGATATAGTCATTTGCTTGACCTTCTAAGTTTAAAGTCAATCCCTGCATACCAAAGGTACCAAAGCTTTGGCCTGCATAACCTTTAAAGTTGATAGCAATTGTATCATCAGCTAGTCCCTTAGCACCATAACGCTTAGCAATCTCACCACTTAACATAGTTCCTGTAGTACGATTAACATTATAGATATCAAGGTCTAACTCTACCTTCTCACCATTTTCTAAAGCAGGCTGGGCAAGTTCAATTAACTTACGATCAAGGATATCATCGATACCATGATCTTGAGCTTCTACACATCTATTAGCAATCTTCTTAGGTAAAGTTGGTTGATGTAAAATCTTACTTAAATCGATCCCTTGAGATTTCCAATGCTTAATAGCATCATTCATCTCTAGCTTATCTACTCTACCAATCATTTCATCAACGGTTCTAAAACCTAACTCTGCCATAATTTCTCTCATCTCTTGAGCAACGAAAGTAAAGAAGTTGATTAAATCTTCTACTTTTCCATTAAATCTCTTACGTAATTCAGGGTTCTGAGTAGCTACACCTACTGGACAAGTATTACTATGGCAAGCTCTCATCATAATACAACCTAAAACTACTAGTGAGCTTGTAGAGAACCCATACTCTTCTGCTCCTAATAAAGCAGCAATTGCAATATCTCTACCAGTCTTCATCTGACCATCTGCTTGTACTCTTACCCTACCTCTAAGGTTATTCTTAACCAATACTTGGTGAGTCTCAGATAATCCTAACTCCCAAGGTAGTCCTGTATGCTTAATAGAAGTAAGTGGTGCTGCTCCTGTTCCCCCATCATAACCAGAGACTAAGATCATATCAGCATGGGCCTTAGATACACCTGCTGCAATTGTACCGATACCAATTCGAGATACCAATTTAACACTTACTCTTGCCTCAGGATTAACATTTTTAAGATCAAAGATTAACTGGGCTAAATCCTCAATTGAGTAAATATCATGATGAGGTGGTGGTGAAATCAAATCAATACCTGGTGAAGTATGGCGAACTCTTGCAATCTCCTCACTTACCTTACGCCCTGGTAAATGTCCACCTTCTCCTGGCTTAGCACCTTGAGCCATCTTAATCTGTAACTCATCAGCATTTACTAAATATTCAGTAGTTACTCCAAAACGTCCTGAAGCAACCTGCTTGATTGCACTTCTTCTATCATCCTTGAATCTCTCTGGATCTTCTCCACCCTCTCCAGAGTTGGACATACCACCAATAGCATTCATAGCTTTAGCAATAGTCTCATGAGCTTCCTTAGAAATAGAACCATAAGACATAGCACCTGTTACAAAACGTTTTCTGATCTCTTCAACAGGTTCTACCTCTTCAATTGGAATTGGGTTCTGATTTTTGAACTTAAAGAGCCCTCTGATTGTAGATAGATTATTTGCTTGATTATTGATCATTTCAGCATACTCTTTATAGATATTATAATCATTTACTTTAGCAGCATGTTGTAAAGTAGCGATAGCCTCTGGGCTGAATAGATGCTTTTCACCTTTAGGACGCCACTTATATTTACCTTCATTCTCTAACAAATCATCATTATTAGTTCTAGTATCTTTAAAGGCCTTCTTATGATTAATAAGAACTTCTTGCTCTAGAACATCAAGACCAATACCTTCAATTCTAGAAGTAGTATTTGGGAAGTATCTATCGATAAACTCTTGACTTAAACCAACAGCCTCAAAGATCTGTGCCCCACGGTAACTCTGGATTGTAGAGATACCCATCTTAGACATAATCTTTAACAGACCCTTATTGATAGCTTTGATATAAGCTTTCTTACGTTCTACCTTCTGCTCTTCATCTCCAGAAGATAAGTAAAGCTCTTTGTCATTCATATAAGAGATACTCTCTAAAGCCAAATAAGGATTAACTGCTAATGCACCATAACCAATTAATAAGGCAAAGTGCATTACCTCTCTAGCCTCTCCAGTCTCTACAATAATATCTATACCATTTCTCTTACCTTCTTTGATTAGATAATTATGCAATGCTGAAGTTGCTAATAATGCTGGAATTGGAGCATTAAAGTCATCAACCTTACGATCACTTAACACTAAAATATTATTCCCAGCTTCAATACTCTCTTTAGCATACTTAAATAATCGATTTAACCCTTTCTCTAAACCATTCTTTTCCTCAGGATCAAAGACCATAGGAATAACCTTAGCTCTAAAGTCTTGATCATTTAAGTGGATAATCTTATCTAAATCTCCATTACTTAAGATTGGAGACTCTAATTCAATAGTCTTAGCCTTGTCTTCAGTCTTCTCTAAAACATTACCCTTAACTCCAATATTTGTCTTTAAAGACATAACTATCTCTTCACGAATCGGGTCGATTGGTGGGTTTGTTACCTGTGCAAATAACTGTTTAAAGTAATCAAATAATGACTTAGCACGATTAGATAGAACAGCTAATGGCTCATCATTACCCATAGAACCAATTGCTTCCTTCTTGTTCTCAGCCATAGGTCCAATGATCACACTTAAGTCTTCTCGGCTGTAACCAAAACTCTTTAACCTAGTAATTAAAGTATCAAAATCTTCACTATAACGCTCTTTATCTCCTGCCAAATCCTTTAAATATTTTTTATTCTTCTTCAACCACTCACCATAAGGCTTAGCTGTACTAACCTTCTCCTTAATCTCTTCATCAGAGTAGATTTTACCCTCTGCTGTATCGATTAATAACATCTTACCTGGCTGTAATCTACGGCTCTCTGCAATATTTGTAGGGTCAATTTCTAATGTTCCTACCTCTGAAGCTAGGATTACATAGCCATCCTTAGTAACTGTATATCTAGCGGGTCTTAAACCATTACGGTCTAAAGTAGCACCTATTTGCACACCATCAGTAAAGGCAATAGCTGCTGGACCATCCCAAGGCTCCATTAAACCAGCATTATATTCATAATAATCCCGAACCTCTTCTTTTAAGAATTGATTCTTCTCCCATGGCTCAGGAACTAACATAGTCATAGCCTCAATCAAACTCATTCCAGAAGCTACTAATAATTCAAAAGCATGATCTAGATTAGCCGAGTCACTATCTCTAGAATCGGTGATTGGGAATAACTTACTTATATCATCCCCTATAGTATCACAAGCCAAATCTGGTTCTCTAGCAATCATCCAGTTATGGTTTCCTGTCAGAGTATTAATCTCACCATTATGTGCTAGATATCTAAAAGGCTGTGCTAAATCCCAAGATGGGAATGTATTAGTACTAAAACGTTGATGTACTAAAGCGATAGCCGATTTTAGACTCTTATCTTCCAAGTCTAAGTAGAATTTCTTCATCTGCTCTGGTAAGATTAATCCTTTATATACTAAAACTCTGCTAGAAAAGCTAGGAATACTGAATAATTCAGCGTTCTTAATCTCACTCTCTTCGATAGCCTTTTCAATTCTCTTTCTAATAATATATAATTTTAATTCAAAGTTATCCAAGCCTTCAGCTTTCTTAACAAATACCTGTTTAATCACTGGCAAAGTACTAGCTGCTGTTTCACCGATTGCATCAACCACAACTGGTACATCACGCCACCCTAATACCTCTTGTCCTTCTTCTTGAATAATCTTCTCAATAATTCCTTCTGCTAATAAACTCTCATCTAATTTACGAGGTAAAAAGATCATCCCTACCCCATATTCACCTATAGCTGGTAATTTTACACCCTGCTCTACCATCTTTGTTCTTAAAAACTCATCAGGCAATTGCATTAAAATACCAGCACCGTCTCCAGTTTCTGGGTCTGCTCCTACTGCTCCTCTGTGTTCTAATCTCTCTAAAATCTCTAGTCCCTTCTCTACTACCTCATGGCTCTTTTCACCATCTATTTTGGTAATAAATCCTACACCACAATTATCCCTCTCAAACTGAGGATAATATAATCCTTCTGGTAAAGGCATATTTCTTCTTGTAATCATCTCTACTCCTCCTCTACTAGCTATTATTAATAATTTTACATTATTTACGACTTTAACTTTTCATAATATGAAAAAGAATTTCATAATAAAAAATCTTGTTCTATTATTATACTTGATATCAAGGTAAAAATCAAACAAAATTCGACTAAGATAAGTAAATTATAAAAGAAACAATATCATATTAGAAAATAAACTAATAAAAATAATAAACTCAAGTATAAATGTACGTGTTTTTAGTATCTTGCTATAAAAAAACCAGCTTTTTAAGCTGGTAAAACTCAACTTTAATTTTAAAATTAATCCAAATACTAATTCTTAATCAACAGGAATACAAATTTTTTGACCAATTAATAATTCATCAGGATTAATTCTTGGATTAGCATCTCTTAATTCAGCTACTGAAATCTTATATTTTTTAGCTATAGAGTAAAAGGTATCTCCCTTTTTTACGATATAAAGAATCGATCCTTGAGGGCATTCTACAGGTGGAGTAGCTAAAGGTATACAGATTACTTCACCAACTTTGAGGTTATTAGGTTCAACATAAGGATTAGCTTCCTGCAAGTCATCTACTGATATATTAAACCTATCTGCTATAGCATAGAAACTATCACCTGCTTTGATAGTATAGTAATTTCCTTCTGGGCAAGATGGATACTCTTTTTGTAATGGTATAAATATCTTATCTCCAACCTGTAAATTATCAGGATCTATCTCAGGGTTGGCAGAAATAATTGCAGATACTGTTGTGTTAAAGCGCTGAGCCAATGAGTAAAGTGTATCACCTGCTTTGATTTGATAAGCCTCAGTATTTGGTGGAGCTTGCTGTAACTCTATTTTACTCTTATTATATTCTCCCAAAATATCACCTCTTTATCAAAAATAATATACAATATTATATTCATAGTTATTAGAGATGTGATTTATCAATGGGAATTATTACAAGCCATCTGTTATATTTTTGTTGGTCTAGACAAAAATTTTAATAGTATAATTTCTGATTTTTAAGATAGTTGTTGTCTTCTTCTACCAATTTAAAAAACCAGACATGACATGTCTGGTTTAGGAAATACAGTATTGTATATCACTTTCTTAATTTAATATTTTCTAAATTTAATCTTTTCACCACGTCTTTCAATAATTGCTCCATCTACTTGTAAATCTTTAAGTTGTTGAGAGAACTTCTTAGTGATATCATATTTGTGGGTAAAGTGAATAGGTACTATCATTTGAGGCTTAATTGTTTCAGCAAAATACCTTCCTGCTAAGTAATAACTATCTTCTAATCTGGGATCAACAGGTACAAAGGCTAAGTCAACCTCTTTCTCTGTTAACTTTTCAACCTCTCTTTTGTAATCTTCCTCTTCTACCTTCCTTTCTTCTTCACTAAACCTCTTCCAATCCCACCAGTTTAAATCACCAGCATGGAATATCTTCAATCCATCTACTTCAACATAGTAAGATAACCCTTGATCAGTACTGCCATAAGCTTTAATATAGATATCATTCTCCCAATTAATTTCTTGATACTTGCTTATAGTGTAACGATTATCCTCTTCCTCTGCCTCAACATCATCACTTAGGATATACGTAATATCAGGGTTCATCTGTTCCCATTCAAAGATAACTGGATTAAAGTGATCATGATGATTATGAGTTACAAAAACAATAATATTATCCTCACGTTTAAGAATATCCTTAGTAATTACACCATTGACAATATTTCTATTTCCTTTATTAGGAGTATCATTATAATAATCGAAGATTAAAAAGTGATTTGCTGTCTTAACTGCCACCCCACTATGATATAAATGGTAAATCGTAGCTTCTTTAGCCATAATTATTTCCCCCTTATAAAAACTTATTAATGTTTCATATATTAAACTATTAGGATAGAGACCTAGTTCTACCCAAAATTCTTAGTATTTATTAGTCGATTACCACTAATTACAAAAACTCTATAATATGATTAAATAATTGAACATCTAGATAATTATTTTCTATATATTCTATTACTTTATTTAATAACTGTTGTATATAGACGGTGTCATTGCTTATTGTTACTATTCCCACAGTTGCTAATTTCCAATCATCATGATTAGCAACTTCTGCAATAGATACATTAAATCGATTTTTAATTCGGTTGATAATACTCTTTAATATTCCTCGCTTATTCTTTAGAGAATGGCTCATCGGGATTCTCAATTCTATTGTACAAAATCCCACTATCATGCTAATCATCACCTCATCTACATATTTATTCTAGCCATTACCCTTAAGTTCCTCTACTACCTCTGAAATTCTACCATTTAGATCTCTAATATCCTTATTTATCTCCTCAATATTATCTACCAATTGACTAGATCTACTTGATAGGTTCTTTACCTCATCTGCTACTATAGCAAATCCTTTACCATTACCTTGCTTTGCATCTGCTCTAGCAGCCTCAATAGAGGCATTTAAAGCTAACATATTTAGATTCTTAGTAATCCGTTGAATCTGTTCTAAGAGCTTATTAATATTTTGAGAGTCATCCTCTATCTCTTGATATACTTGATTTAGATGATTAATTACTGTTGTTAGTAATTGATTCTGAAAATTATTATACTCTTCAATCACATTATAAACTAAATATGACCCTTCACTGCTGATTAGTTCTGTATTCTCCCCCTTATTATCTTCAATAGCTGATAATACTTCACTGACACCAGTAACCTCAAGAATTAAATCTAAACTATGGTCTTTAACTACTTCCATCATATTAGATGTAGTCTTAATCTTCTTTTTTTCTGCCATTCTTATACCTGGAGCATCATTATTTATATCTGAAATATATTCTACTTTAATAGAATCCATCTTCAAAAATATCTCTAGTAACTTTTTACCTATCTCGCCTCCACCAATTATCCCTAATTTCATTTGCTTAGTAATATTACCAGTTGCCACTTTAATCCCCTCCCCAAAGGTTAGCTTAATCTGTATAATATTAAATTATATAATATTTAAGTATCCCCAGCTTAAATTTGAGTAAATTTAGAATTACTTATTTAGATTACTATAGATATGATAGATTGTCAAAATAAACGGAGATAAATTACCCTAGTAAAATATTTTAATATAAGAATTATATATAAAGAATTTTAAGGTGAAATTCAATGGGGATATTGGGACACTTTTACTTTTTAAAAAGTAAACAAAATATTAGATTTCACCCCAAGAGTACTTCTTCAGGCGTAGTTCTTCGGGTTTGAAATAATAACCTTCTGTGTCAAATCCTACTCACTACGCAATCAACATTCATTGAAATTAATGAATTCAAGAGTCCTAATTCAAAAATCATCTTAAACTAATTATTTTTAGAGTACTTGCTTCATTCAAACAGAAATTTTCTTCAACTTTAGAGACCTTAACTGTCAACTAATACGAAAGTGTCACAATATCTATTATTTAAATTCTACTCTAAAATTGGATTATTATAATAAACTGAATGAATAATAAATCAATCATTTTTCCTATATATCAAAAAACAAATTATATATATTTATAAATTTTTCTGTTTTATAATAAGTGCTAAGTAATTTTTTTAGTTTATCTAAGCTATCTTCAGATATCTAGTAACTTAGCAAAAGCAACTCTAGTATATCAAATAATTCTATGATATTATTATATTGTATTTTTTAGCCTTTGATTTTAGATATGATTAAGAATCAATAATACTAAGTTTCAATTCTTATTAAATTTAGAAAGGTAGATGAATTAATGAATAACGGTTCGTTATATACTTTATTATCTAAATATGGTAGTTATCAACAAAGAACTGCTGGTGAAAATATTTTTAGTTATGGAGAGTCAGCAGATAAGGTTTATCTAATTATTAAAGGTTTAGTTAGACTATTTATAAAAGATAAGGATGAACAAGAGAAAGAGGTTGCTCGTCTTAGTACTGAAGATATTTTGGGAGAATTAGCATTACTGGGATTAAAGAAACATTCTGCTAGAGCAACTACCTATGAAGATAGTACCTTAATAGAGTTTTCTCCTGAAAACTTTAAAAAATTAATAGCTAATCAAACTATTTTAAATGAAAAGATAATAAGATCTCTTTGCTCTAGAATTGAACTTTTACAACGACCAGTAATTGAATTTCAAAAGCTAAGTAATCCTTCCAAACAAGAGGAATTAAATAGCAAAAACAAAGAAGATACAGAACAAAAAGAAGAAATCAAAAGTACCTCTAACTTTTATCTTAATGGTCATTGTAAGTATACAGAGGTAGCTGGAAAGGATTTTGATTACTATCTTTATGATAAGACTATTAACTGCCCTATCTGTTCTACTAAGATAGAGGTTAAGGAGATACGAAATTCCCGTTTACGCCTTGAAGAGACAAGAGATGATTTACGTCCAATTTATAAGGACTTCAATCCAGATTGGTATAAGATCTGGATATGCTCAAAATGCCTTTATACAGCTAGTAAGGATGACTTTTTTGATCTAAGTAATAGTAGAAAAAGAAGGATAAAAGAGGTGTTTAAAGCCAGAGTACAGGAGATTTTAGGTACCAATTACCAGCCAACTTATAGTGAACCTAGAAAACTAAATGAAGTCTTTGATGCTTATTATTTAGCTATTGAATCATATAATTTAATTGAAGCTAGTAAGGAAAAACTTGCTTATTTGTGGTTGAAGTTAAGTTGGCTTTATGAAGATGTAGCTGAAGAAAAATTGGCTAAAGAGGCTTCTTTTAATGCAATGGAGTATTTGCGTGAATTTTATTTTAAAGAATACCATAGTAGGCTTTCAAATAGTAAAAATAACAAAATAACACTTTTACTATCCTTCTTATTTTATAAGCATGGCTTAAAAGATGAGGCCTTACCATTATTGGATACTTTAGTCCGTAATCCTCAAATTAAGAGAGTCTATAAAGAGATGGCTAGAGATAAATTTATAGAGATTAGAGAAGAAAAAAGAAGAGAGAAGGAGTAAATATATAGAACATAAAAAAAGAGAGTTCACAGGAACTCTCTAAACCCACAAATATGTAAGGCAATAAGCTACTAAAGCTCTTCCTTCTCTTCTGGAAATAGAATTTCCATAATCTCCTTAACAGCCATCTCTACATCCTCTTCAAAATCATACTCTTCTTCTCTAACTTTTTCACTCACCTTCATCACCCCAAAAATATAAGTTTATAGTTGAAAGTTTATAGTGGAGAGTTTCATACTGATTACTAACCAATATAATGACCGCTTATTAAATATACACCTCACCTATCAACTGATCATAGAAAGTATATATTTATTGAGAATTCTACAAATTATGATTTTTTCCTTCTTTTGCTACAAATTATTTGAAAACAAAATCTCTTCAAAAGCTACCTATATTACTAAACTATACAACTTCTGAAGAGTTTCTATATAAATATGCAATCAATTTACTTCTTCATACTCTATATCAATTGAGTTAGCTAAATCCTAATTATCATCCCAGCTAATATAGTCAGCGGAATAAGCCTTATATAGAAAATTACTACTTTCCATTATAATATATTCTTCTTTATCCTTTAACTCTTTTTTATATTCTGCATGGTAACTAGAGGATACTAAGAGTAAAATAATTGAAACTACTATAATTAAAGATATCATTATTGGTAAACCAAAGATCATTGAAGCAGAGACAATCTTCAAATAGATACTACCTTGATTTAGAACATTATTATCAACTTCTTCCATTAATACCATCATTGCTTTTAAGAATTCGCTTAAAAATAAAACTCCTAACACCGCTAAAATTATAGCCAAAAACACCCCAGTGGTCAGTGAGTTAACCATTATCTTATTGGCCTTCTCTTTATCTTTAGCACCAATAGACTGGGCTATTAAAGCAATAGGCTGTCATAGCTCCTATAATCACCATAATCAACCTATTTACTCATATCTACAGCAGCAATAGCCGTAGCACCTAAGCTACCTATCATGATAAAATCTATTACTCCTACTATACTCTGTAAGAACATTCTTAATACTGCTAGCCAAGCTAAATTAAATATGCTCCTTCTAATCTCTCTTGGCGTCTTATTCTCTGCTAAATCAACCATAATATCCACCCTTCTATTTAATTATAAGATTCAAAATAATCCTCCATATAATCTAGAATTGGAGTCAATAAGGCAATCAACTTATGTTGCTCATTAATCTCAAGCTTATTTAAGCATTTTTGTAAGAACTTCTGCCTAGATTCTAATATCTGATTCAGTTTCTCTCTTCCTTGACTTGTTACTTCTAATAAAACTACTCTTCTATCATCACTATCTCTATATCTTTTGACTAAATTATCCTCTACTAAAGCATCAACTATTACTGTTACTGAACTAAACTCTAAATTTTAGTTCAATTTTTGCTTCGTTCAAACAGTAATTTTCTCCAGTTTTAAAGACCTTTTAACTGTTAACTGTACACTATAAACTGAAGTAAAACTGTCGCATTATCTCTCTATTCTATTAATTTCTATATTAAGAAAGTGTAAGGCTAGTAATTGTTAGAGTAGATTTAAAGGTCTATTTAACTTGATGTCGAAATAGTTAGCAACTAGAACATGATTCTTGGAGGGATAAATATACATGGATAGTTTAGCAACAACTGATTCTTTTTCAAAATTGAATAAACTACTGATTTATAGGGGGATTTTAGCAGATAAGTTGCTTCAAAAATTTAGCAATCTACTTTCAAAGCTCAAAAAAGAATCATCTGTGGAAGAGTTACAGGTAGATTATTATGATCTATTAGCTGAATTAATTAGAATTAGTGAAGAGGAAGGGCATAAAGAAAACCTTTGGCAGAACTATCTCCTCAATCTAATTATTAAAGACAAAAACCCTTTTAGTCTTGCCTGTGAAAAGGATAAAGACTTAAAAGGGACTATATATCAATTGGCTCTTAATGACCTAAAGATTCTCATAGAGATATATAATTTCAATCTCAATGACCTTGCTCAACTTCTAAATATTAAGGAGGAGAAATTTATTAATAACTTCTCCCCCTCAAAATCCAACAGAAGATATCAAAATCATTATCAAGAAAGACTAGAAAAATTAAAAAGAGATTTTGATAATATCGACTCTGTAGAAATTCTACTAGAGAAACTTAGCAACTATTATCATACTTTTGGTGCTGGGAAAGTAGCCTATTATAAAGCCTTCAGATGGGATGATAGTTCCTTAATAGGTATTAACAATAGTGATCCAATTACCTTTAAAGAGTTGATAGGATATGAGAGCCAAAAGGAGAAGTTAATCAAAAATACTGAAGCCTTTTTAAATAATAAGCCTGCTAATAATGTACTTCTATATGGAGATAGTGGTACTGGTAAATCTTCATCGATTAAGGCTCTATTGAACCAATATGCTCCACAGGGTCTACGTTTGATTGAACTTGCTAAATATCAGATGAGAGAATTACCAAAGATATTGGAGATACTTAAAGATCGGGGACTATACTTTATTATCTTTATGGATGACCTCTCCTTTGAAGACTTTGAAACAGAGTATAAGTATATGAAAGCAATTATTGAAGGTGGAGTAGAGGTAAAGCCAAATAATGTCTTATTCTATGCTACTTCAAATCGTAGACACTTAATTAAAGAGAAATGGAGTGATCGCGATCAGGAGAGTGGCGAGATTCACTTATCTGATGCGATTCAAGAAAAGATATCTCTAGCTAGCCGTTTTGGTATCACTATCTCCTATGAGTCCCCACAACAGAAGGATTATCTAAAAATAGTTAAGGAATTGGCTAAACAGAATAATATCAATCTATCTGCTGAAGAATTAAAAGAAAGAGCAATTCAATGGGAGATGTGGAATAATGGACGCTCAGGTAGGACAGCCCAGCAATTTATTGATTACCTATTAGGTGAAATGTAACTCTAAAGTTGATTCAATTCATTTTGAATAAATAACTTAACTAAGAATAAGAGAGCAACTCTAATTATATATAATTAGAGTTGCTCTCTTAAAAAATATTACTATTAATAAACTTATCTACTAATTCTGGATCAAATTTTGTTCCTTTATGCTTTTCTAGCTCTTCTAGAGCCTCTTTGTGAGAATTTTTCTTCTGATAGCTTCTCTCTCTAGTTATCATTTCATAGAAGTCTACTATACTGATAATCCTTGCTAAAAGCGGTATCTCTTTTCCCTCCAACCCTTGAGGATAACCTTTTCCATCCCATCGCTCGTGATGAAATAAAATAGAGTTAGCAATAGGTAATAGTTCCTGAAAGTTCCTAACAACTCGATAACCGATTTCACAATGCCTTTTGAGTTGATCCAACTCTTCAACAGTCAAAGCATCCTTCTTATTAAATATCCTCTCTGATACTCCTAATTTACCAATGTCGTGTAAGCGAGCTAATAAAGAGAGATTCTTCAACTCTTCTGAAGATAGATTTAAAGCCTTCCCAAATTTCAAAGCCAAGGTTCTTACCCTTCTAATATGCTTGCCAATTTCATGATCTTTGCTCAATAAAGACCTTTCTAAGGAGATAATCAATGAATTATCTACACTTCTTTTATTCTTTAATTTATCATTATACATTCTATTTTCTGCTATATTAATTATCTTTCTTATACATTGATCAACCTCTGTCTTAGTAGCTACGCCTAAAGCAATGCTAGGAGTTACTAATCCTTTATCCCACTTTCTACATGATACTCGTATTCTCTCAATAATTTTAATTGCATCTCTCAATGAGGTATTAGGTAATAAGATACCAAATTCATCGCCACCCCAACGGGCTACGATATCCTTCTCTCTAGTATTGTCCTGCAAAATATCAGCTATAATCTGTATAACTCTATCCCCTGCTTCATGTCCAAAAGTATCATTGACCATCTTCAAGCAGTTACTATCTGCAATGACTATACTTAATGGTAGTTTATCTACCCTATTTAATTTTCCAATCATCTCTTCATAATAATAACGATTATAAAGCCCTGTCAAATCATCATGATAGCCTAAATAAATCATTTTCTCCTCTAACCTCTTACGCTCTGTGATATCTATTAAAGATATTATACTTCTCTTACAATTATTAATCAAGCTAATTTGTAGTAATGCTATTCTCTCTATTCCTAATTTGTGAATAATTTCAACCTCATAATTATTAGTGATATCATCATCTCTTCTACGCTGTTTGTAGTAGCAGTTAATCTTTTTTACGTCTTCTAACCTAATAAAATCTTCCAAACCCATCTTTCCTTCCAACTCATCTTTAGAATAGCCAATTAAATTCTCTAACTCTCTATTGACCAAGGATATCCGATTATCCTCATCACTGATTAACATAGCAGTGGCCGTCTCTTCAAACAAGACTCGATAAATATTAGTACTTGTATTTAAATTACTTCTCTTATCCTTCTTTACTCCTTTGTGCGAACTACTCACAAAAGCTTCCCTCCTCCCCACTTAAGACACTGCCCTTGAAATAATTGATAAAAATAGCTGAAAAATCAAAGCTTTATCTACATTATATTAAATAGAGCTTAAAAGTATTAATCTTTAAAGATACCATTTAATTATTTTAAATAACTATATTAGTCAACTTAATTAAAGTTCTAAATAAAAATCAGAGATTATTATCAAATTATCAATAATTAGTAATTCATACCAATCAAAAATAAAATAAATACCAGAACTTCATGTATTTTATATTAGGCTTAAAGCCAAAATAATAAAAGAATTTATAATAAAACACTTAACAAGAAAGGCGGTCGTTAAATTATGGATATCAATCGTAGAATTGCAGTGGATGGGAGCTTATCAAATTTAAAGAAGCATCTTCACCTATATGGTTATGAGATTGATGATTTAAATGCTGATAATCTAGGAGATGTTTCAGCAGTTATTACCAATGGAGATGACCATGACTTAATGGAGAAGAGAGAAATTGCTACTCCAATAATCAATGGTCAAGGTCATTCTGCTGAAGAGATAAAGAATATGATTGAAAATGGAGTATCTGGATTGATTTAGAAATAACCGCCTTATAAGGCGGTTATTTTAATTTATAGGTTTATTAATTAGTATTAATTATGAAAATTAATGTATTCTATTAATAATTTAAGGCCAAAATATTAAAGGATTAAATTTTAAAAAACAATAAAAATATTAATTAAAGGGGCGACTTTATATGAAGGGTAAAATTGCAGTAGAAGGTTCTTTATCAAATATCAAAGAAGCATTAAAGAAAGATGGTTTTGAGGTAGCTGACTTAAATAACAATACTATGCAGAATGTTGATGCAATTGTAGTTACAGGAGCAGACAATAATATGATGAATATGTCTAATATCCAAAGCAAAGCCCAAATTATCAACGCTAAAGGACTTTCAGCAGAAGAGGTTAAAAGTGAACTCAAAGATAGATTGGTTTAAAAAATCGCCATTTTGGCGGTTTTTTTATTATAACTATCAGTAAATAAAAATGAATCAATAGAGAGATATTCTTACTTTAAAAAAGTGAGCAAATCTTTAATCAATTCAATTAAAAGACATTTTTTGAAGGATATCCTCTAAAACCAACTCATATATGTCATATAAAAACTAAAATTAAAATCAAAACTTACTTTAAATTCCACCTTAACTTATGTTACAATAGAGAAAGCTTATTTCTAATAAAAGGGGTGTTAAAATGATTGCACCAAAGCAGATCTTAAATATTGCAGCTTATGCTGGAAATATCATTCTCAGTAATGGTGGAGAGATATATAGAACTGAAGATACTATGAATCGTATCTGCCATGCCTATGGGATAAAGTATGTAGATAGTTTAGTAACGCCAACTGGTATCTTTATCTCAATCGATGATGGGCAGGGTAGCTCAGAAACAATAGTCAAAAGAATACATAAAAGAAGGATAAATTTGACTAAAATAAGTCAAGTCAATAGCTTTTCACGAAACTTACAAGCAAAAACCCTAACTTACCAAGAAGCAATGGCTGAATTAAGGGCTATAAATGAAGGAAAACCTAAAACAAAATTAAAGTTTGGATTATTATTTATCTCTTTTGGAGTCTCTATGAATGTTATCTTAATGAGAGCAAGTTATATCAATATAATTCCTTCAATCTTAGCCAGCTTAGGTGCCCAAATTGTTATCAAAAAGATGGGATTTTTAGGGGATATCAACTTTATCCCTGAAATAGTAGCAGGATTTATTGGAGGAATCATCTCATTATTCTGTTATAAACATGGCTTGGGCGATAATCTAGGGATAATAACAGTAAGTGCCATCTTACCCTTCGTCCCAGGGGTTGCTTTAACCAACTCTATCCGTGATGCAATCAGTGGAGATCTTATTTCAGCTACTAGTCGAGGTATTGAAGCAACCTTAATTGCTATTAGCTTGGCTGTGGGAGCAGCTCTCTCTTTGGGGGTGCTTTATCGATGAATATTATATTAGAATTATTGGCTTCTTTTATCACAGTAATAACCTTTGGTTCTATCTTTCAAGCACCTAAGAAGAGTTTATGGCTATTAGGGTTAACTGGTACTATCTGTTGGGGGAGCTTTATCATCCTTGAACAGCTAACCTCTTACAATGTTGTTATCTCATCTTTTATAGCATCTATTATTGTAGGAATTTGTAGTGAGATATTTGCTAGAATAATGAAAATCCCTGTAACCATCTTTGTTATAGCTGGGATTATTCCCTTGGTACCAGGAATACCTGCCTATAATACTATGCTCTTTATCCTCCAAGGTGAATACATCAAAGGCCTAGAAAAGGGAATTAACACCTTAATGATAGCTGGTGCTATCGCCTTTGCTACGGCTATTGTAGGGGCAGGAGCTAGATATTACAAGGAATTTAAAAGAAAGATAAACTCTTAAGCCAGTAAATAGAACAAATAATCTAATCATTTAATAAGACAAGAAAGCGACCTTAAAGGTCGCTTTTCATTTAGACTATTCTTCTTCATTATTATCTTTAGACCATTTATTTATCTTTTCTTGAACGAGATAATTAATAGTTCCTTCAGGGTATGTTCCGTTATCTTGAACTTGACCAGCTTTCTTACCTGTTAGAATCTCAAGTCCCTCTTCTACATTGCTAATAGCATAGATATTAAACTCCTCTTTCGCTACTGCTGCTATCACCTCATCAGATAGCATCAAATCTTCAACATTCTGGATTGGAATTATTACACCTTGCTCACCAGTTAACCCTCTACTCTTACATAGTTTGAAGAATCCTTCTATCTTCTCATTGACACCACCAATTGGTTGGACCTCTCCTTTTTGATTGATAGAACCAGTTACTGCTATTCCCTGATTGATTGGAACCTCTGCTAAAGCTGACAATAGAACATATAGCTCAGTACTTGAAGCACTATCACCATCTATTCCCGAATAGAGCTGTTCAAAGCAGAGACTAGCTGATAAAGATAGCGGTACCTCTTGGGCAAACTTCTCACCTAAATAAGCCGTTAAGATCAATAGTCCTTTATTATGAATCTTACCACTCATCTTTGTCTCCCTTTCAATATTAACGACTCCACGATTACCTTTATAGACCGATGCTGTAATCTTAACAGGCTTACCAAAAGAATATTCACCTAAGTCCAATACCGATAGACCATTGATCTCTCCTACCTTCCATCCTTCACTTTCAATTAATAACTTGTGTTTACGATATAATTCCTGTATTCTCTCTTCATAATTGGAAGAACGCTTAATTCTCTCAATTATACTCTTTTCTATCTCTTCTTTACCAATTATATCTCTTCCCTCCAACCTAGCCCATTCATCTGCTTCACATAATAGATCAGTTATGATTGTAAATTTAGTAGTAACCTTCTTCTGACTATCTACTCTTCGGGAAAGATACTCGATTATCTTAGCTACAGCCTGACGGTTAAGGTGTAAAAAACCATTCTCTTGGCACTCACGACTGATAAATTGGACTATCTGATAAGTACTCTCTTGACTTAGCTCCATCTCTCTTTTAAAATCAGACTTTACTTTAAATAACTCTTTAAACTCTTGATCATATTGATAAAGAAGATAGTATAACTCAATATCTCCAATAATTACAATCTTAACATCGATAGGTATCGGTTGAGGCTCTAAGGTTGCTAGAGGAATCTTATCGAATTCTTCACCTATATGCTCCATCTTCAATCTTCTAGACTTTAAGACCCTCTTAATCAACTGCCATGACTTAAAATTGGTTAATAAATCTTTAGCTTCTAAAATTAAATATCCCCCATTAGCTTGATGCAAAGAACCTGAGCGGATATGGGTAAAATCTGTAGCTAACTCTCCAGATTTATTACTATATTCAACTCTACCATTTAAATTATAATAGGTAGGGTTACTCTCTACAATTACTGGGCTTCCCTCTACATTGCTATTATCAACTAAGAGATTGACCTCATATTTTGTAGAATAATCTTTACTGTTATCCTCTGCAAAGAATAATAAAGAGTTATTTGGCTCATCAGGTTCTTTAAAATCATCCAAATTATGTAATATATCATCTCTTACCTCACCTAAATAATCTACTACTTTATCAAAATCTGAATATTTTTGAATCAACTCATCTAAATAGTTATCTATAATATTTTCAGCTAATTGATAATCCAGACTCTCAATCTCTTTAGTAAATTCTTCATTCCATTTCTCAATTTTAGTAAAAGATTGGTCTAATAACTGTTGAATCTTTCTAGTATCTTCATTGATCTGATCCTGCTCTTTCTGTGATAAGTTCTTATACTCTTCTTCTCTCATTGGACTTTCATCATCTTTGATAGGGATAATCGCAAAACCACCTTTCTCCCTCTCTAAGAGATAACCAGCCTCCTTGACTTTCTCTTGAACTGTATTGATAAGTCCAGTACTTATCTTCTGATATTTACTCTTTATCTCTCTCTTCTGTTTAATATACTCTTCTCCAGCAAATAATTCAGCAATATCACCCTCTATATTATCTATAAGATCTTCCATATCTCTTTTAAACTCTCTTCCTAATCCTACTGCCAACTTTAAATATCTAGGCTTACTTGGATTAGAGAAGTTATAGACATAACACCAATCAACCGACTTTCTTTCCCCTTGGGCCTTCTTACTTACCAAGGCTTTAATATATTCTAATTCCTTACAACCAGAAAAATTAACAACAAAAATATTATAACCAGGATGATCGATATCTAGCCCAAAATTTATCGCCTTAACAGCTTCCTTTTGTCCAATAATCTCTTTAGCAGGTTCAACATCTGCTGTTGTTTCAAAATCAATTCCCTCTAAAGTACATCTATTCTTCAAACGTTCAACACTCAATCTATACTCATTCATCCTCTTTCCCTCCTTTCTGATAATAGTATATTTTAGCAATGCCAATTTTGATAATCATATTTGAAATTAATTGAATATAAATATGAAAATAGTGATTTAAATCGATACACAGCCCCAACTTTAGAATCAGATTTAATTATGAAATTAAAGGTAGATAATACGATAATTTAGTAATGAGTAATAAGTGACAAGCAACAAATAAAAAAACTTAACCTATCATCTGTTACTCGTCACTGTATTTTACACCCATTAAGCTTCACTCTAAAGTCAAATAACAGAATATTCCCCAAAAAGAAAAAGAAGCCCCACGGCTTCCCTCAAAAATCTTATTTAGCTTTAGTTTTAGCAATATAAAAGTACTTATCTCCACTCTTTACTTCTTCATCATTAGCAGGATTAGTGATAATCTTATCTTTCCGTTTAATTCCTAATAGAATTATATCATCTTCTCGTTTATATTTGGTAAATACATCTAAAAAAATCTTGCCTACATCCTGCTTATCAGCAGCAAAGATATAAATCTCATTACCACTCTCATTTGATAATAGTTCACTGATAACTTGGGACGTCCCCTGATACAAAGCTGAACGCACCATTAATTGACTATTAATTTGATTGTTGACTATTATCTCATCAACATTAGCATTTTTTAAATGAATTTTGTTCTCACTACTGCTAATCTCAGCTATAGTATAGATATCAGGATTAAGAGTTTCGATAGTCAGTACTGTCAATACAGTGGTAGCATCATTCTCATCAGAATTTAAGACAATTGCGCTTTTAGCCCTTTGCACACCAGCTCTTTTGAGAACCTCTTCTCTGGTAATATCACCACGAACAAAATGTACCAAATTATTATCTGGAAAAGGGTCTCGCTCAATATCAGCAACTAAGACTATCTGCTTTCTATCAATATCCTCATTTAAAATCTGATTGATTATCTCCTTAGCTTTATTGCTCCAACCACAAATTACTATATGACCACTATATTCAGCCTCCAATTCACCTAACTCCCTTCTTCTTTTAAAGTCAATAAAGATATCAGCCAATTTTGCTGTAATGCCTCCAACAATTCCAATTCCTAATAACATAACTACAATAGATATGATACGACCTAATATAGTAACAGCATACTTGTCACCATAACCAACAGTAGTAGCTGTTACAATCGCCCACCATAAAGCATCTATAAAGTTAGCAAACTGCTCATCAGGCTCTACCAACATAATCAAGGCGGCACTTGAGACTATAATAAGAATCGCAATAAATATCAGCCAATGAAAGGTATGACGGTCTAATTTAAATTTAAACTTCTTAAAATACTGAACTAACACATTAAACATTCTAGAATGTCCTCCTTAATCAATAATCCTCCCAAGCCCGGTTATACTCTCTAATCAATGACGGTCTAGTCAAAGTATTGACCCCTACCTCTTTCTTAATCTTGAATATATCATCTCCAAAATAAAATAAGCTTGGTAACATCTCTGTGGTTAAAAACCTTGTATCTACCTCTACTTTTAGATCCTTAACCTCAAATTCAAACCCCTTAGTTCCTAAGTTAAAGCCCCAATCTCCAAAGGAGGCTAAGTAAGCATGATAAGGTCTAGTATAAAAACCAGCCTTGTTAATAGTATGATGGATCATCCAAAAAGCTCTGCTAGCGAAGTAAGGAGAAGTAGATTGAACAACAACCACCCCTTGATTTTTCAAATGATCATATATCATCTGATAAAAGTTCACTGTATATAGCTTGTTCAAACTTTCGTCATTAGGGTCTGGTAAATCTACTATTACTAGATTATAACTCTTAGCACTCTCTTCTAAGTACTGATAGGCATCCTGGTTATAAATCTTAACCCTCTTATCAGCCAACGAACCTTGGTTAAACTTTAGTAGATACTTAGAGTTCTGCCCTAGATCGGTCATACTCTTATCTAAATCTACTAAATCAATCTCTTCAACCTCTGGATACTTCAATAGTTCTCTAACGACTAAGCCATCTCCACCACCCAAAATTAAAATCCTGCTTCTCCTATTTACAAGGCTCATAGCAGGATGAACTAAGGGTTCATGGTAACGATATTCATCTCTAGAAGAGAACTGTATATTACCATTTAAAAATAGCCTAACATCATCTTTATTCTTAGTTATTACAATCTTTTGATACTTACTCTGCTTAGAGTAGACTACCTTATCCTGATATAGCTTCTGTTCTATATACTCTTCAGTACCCTTAACTGTAATAATTCCAACAGTTAATGAGATTAAAATTAAGACTAGAAATACTCCAATGAATTTATCCAGCTTCATCCTGTTTCTATATTTAAAATAGACTATTCCTGCTACAACTAAATTCAAAATCCCCATAATATAGCTAGTCTTAATAAATCCAAAGTTAGGTAAGAGGATAATAGGAAATAATAAGGAGCCAATCAATCCTCCAATATAATCGGCCGATAAGACATTAGCAAGAGTTATCTTCAAATCCTCATACTCCTCAATAATTCTAGTCAATAAAGGTAACTCTAAACCTGTTAATGAACCAATAGTTATAATCAATAAGAACATTATAACTATATAAAGCTCCGAAATAGCATAACTATAGAATAATAGCACACCAGAGATTCCACCAACCAAGCCTAGTAATGTCTCCACTAACATAAATTTACTCATCAAACCCTCTTCAACATACTTTGAGAGTAGTGAACCAATTCCTAGAGCCGTCATAAATAGCCCTATAGTTATAGAGAATTGATAGACACTATTGCCCAATAGGTATGATGATATTCCTCCTATAATTAACTGATATGTAATCCCAGAGATTGATACAAAAAAGGCACAGAACATTAATGGAGCTATTATCTTAATATCTTCTAAATTCTTTTCTCTAGCCATAACTACACCCCTACCAATCAGTTTACAGTTGACAATATACAATTTACAGTTAAAATCAAAGTTCTAAATCTCTAAAAAATTTAATGTTTTAACTGTATACTCTAAACTATACATTGTACATTAATTTTTTATTTGCCAAATCCAAAGCCTCCACCTCTTGTCGAAGAACGTCCAATACTACCACTGCGGATAGTACCACCCCAATAATTCACTATTGGTCCCCGATAACGATTATATGCTCTACTATGCCCCATTACTTCAATATCAGTATTATTCAATCCTTTGGGCTTTAACACAACAATATGATTCTCGTATAATAAAAACCTATTATTATTAGATGTTCTAATGTCTCTAGGTCTTTTCAAATTACTAATCTTGCTAGAAGTACTAGTCAAATTGTAGGGCGATTGGTAGATTAGCACATCATTCTCCCTTCCCTTTAATTTGAATTTCTCATCGATTTTTTTTGCAATTGATGCACTAGGAAAGAGAGCTACCCCAATTACAACCATAATAACTAACACAATAATTCCAATAGTAAAGGACTCATTAAACATATTATATCTCCTTTCAAATAATCAGTACTTATAAATAATATCGAAATTGATAATAAGATTGGCAATATTACTATCTTTACTTCTTTTTAATTATGGACTAGCTGACCAAAGTTGGTTATTTAAAAAATCAAAAAACAATTATACGGATAAATACTGATTTCATCAACTTATCTTCTCCTTCTAAAATCCATTATAAAATAAAGCCCCAGTTAAGAGGCTTCATTTTATCAAAATCTATAATTTTGATCTATTTATTGCTATCTTCCTTATCCATTTCAGCTTTTAACTTAGCTAACTCATCATCTACTGAATCATTATCATTTAATTTTTCAAACTCAGCTTCCAAATCATCCTTCTCTAATTCATCATATAATTCATTACTTGCTTCTGCTCTCGCCTTCATCTTATCAACCTTAGATGCTAACCTATCTAAATCATCGGCAGCTGAATATTTTCCTAGACCACTTAAAGTCTCATTGATTTCTGTAGTAGCCTTGGCATTCTTAGCTTCAGCAATCAATTCATCCTGTTGATCCTCTGCTTCTTCAATCTTCTTCTTCAACTCTTCAAGCTTTCTCTTATGTAAATCAGCAGTCCTTCTTCTAGCTTCTGCTTGCTCTTTATACTTATTATATTTCTTTTCAGCTGCCTGCTTCTTCTCTAAAGCCTTACGTGCTAAATCCTCTTTATTAGCTTCTAAAGCTTGTTTAGCTCGGTCATTCCAGTGTTCCATCTCTTCTTTGGCTTCATCCCTTTTAGCTTCTACCTCTTTTACTAAAGTGATCGATTTATTAACAGCTACTTTTGCTTGACGATACTCATCTTTCATCTTACGAATTTCCTCTTTAACAACAACTTCAATATTCTTATCTTCCCACTTATCAATAGCTTCATTAGCCTTGCCACTCATTACAGTCTTAATACGATCAAAGATTCCCATTATTCAATCCCTCCTGTATTTTAATAATTTAAAGCTAATAGTCATTAATTAATTTTGATTACCCACTTCTTACTATTCACTTCTCTCTCCTGGATAATACTCTAATAAATGCTCTTTAATCTCTTGTCCTATACTAATCTCTAGCTCATTACCCCACCTCTCTACAGAGACTTCACTTCCATCACTGGCTTCATAGTCCCAATACTGAACTCTTTGACCAGTCTTAGCTCCTACCCTTCCTTCTGCTCTAATATTGGCTTTACCATCCTCAATTAGAGTATATTCTTTGCCTTCATAAGTCAACTTTTTCAGAATTTCATTCTGTAGCTGGGTATACAGCTGATGGTTTACATCCAACTTCTTATACAGACCTATCTCTAACTCATCATCATCTTCAGCACCTAACCATAGATGCTCTTGTCCATCAAAGAGATGATAATCATACCATAGATATCCACCTTCTTCATAACTTAACTTCCCTATTACTTTATATTCTGCTAAATCGTATTCTACAATATCTCCTATCTGCAAATTCAGTGGATTTCTAGCTTCAACCTTATTTTTCTTCTTTGGTTTAGATTTAAAAAGATCAAAAAAGCCCATAACTCGCCTCCTTCAATGAGATTGTCTTATTTTAGACAAACTTAAATAGTAAATTTTCAATTTCACAATTGGTATTATAATTCCTATTTCTTCTACTCATTGCTTACTAGTATATATTATATTAAATTTACTATGTAGATAAAAGGTAATCTAATATAAATTAAAAATTAAAATTTTACTAAATTATTTCTTATATTTCTACTTAATGTCTAATAATCCTTTTTATTTTTAATATATCTCAATATTATATACCTAATTTATTCTGCTATAGATATGTTAGCTTAAAAACATTTTGATACCACGGGATATATTTCCAATTATTTTATCTACCCTATCTTGACATAAAAATTTGTCTAACTGCTCAGACTAATAAGAGTATCTATAAATCATCTCCTCATTAAAAAAATAATATTGGGAGGAATCAATTTAAATGAAAAAAAATTCTAAAATAATGATTGCTGTATTTGCTACAGTACCCTTCTTAATGGTATTAGGAAACTCTATGCTTATCCCAGAATTTCCCAAGATAAAATCTGCATTAAATATCAATCAATTTCAAGTTGGACTTATGATTACCCTCTTTTCAGCATCAGCTGGTCTGGCTATCCCTTTATTAGGATATCTCTCAGACCGATATGGCCGCAAAAAGATTATAATTCCCTCTTTAATCACTTATGGAATTGGAGGAGTAATTTCAGGTGTAGCTGCTATTATGTTAAAAGAGAAGGGATATTATTTAGTTCTAGTGGGTAGAATCATACAAGGAATAGGAGCTGCTGGTACTTACCCTATCGTCATAGCATTGGTTGGAGATATATTTCAATCTAACGAGCGTAGCTCTGCTTTAGGAACTATCGAAGCAGCAAATGGTTTAGGGAAGGTTATGAGCCCTTTATTAGGTGCAGCAGTAGCCTTAATTTCGTGGTATGCTATCTTCTTCTCTTATGCTCTATTGGCTGTTCCTATCACTATAGCCTTCTTCTTTATCATTAAAGAACCAGAAAATAATACTAAAGAACAGAAGCTAAAAGATTATATCAATGATATTAAAAAGATTTTCAGCGAAAAAGGGGCTTCTCTATTCTTTAGTTTATTAGCTGGAGTTACAGTACTCTTTTTACTCTTTGGAGTATTATCTCATATTTCTGATGTGCTTGAGACTAAATATCATATCAAAGGGTTAAGGAAAGGTCTATTAATCTCCCTGCCCATCCTTCTTATGTCCACTAGCTCTTATCTCTCAGGGGCTTATCTTAAAAAGAAAGGTAAGGGATTTAAGAAGGTTATGTCCTTGGGACTATTAATAGATTGTATCGCATTAGCTATCTTACCTTTTTTGGATGGTCTAACACTTTATTTAGTATTACTTGCTCTATTAGGAGTAGGAAATGGAATAGTACTACCAGCTTTGAATACCTTAGTCACTAGTGCTGCTGGCAGTGGTCAAAGAGGAGGAATCACCTCTATTTATGGTAGTGTCCGTTTCTTAGGTGTAGCTGCCGGTCCACCAGTATTTAGTTTACTCTATGAAATCAATAAAACAGTCATGTTTTTAACAGCTTCTGGAATAGCACTAGTAGTCTCAATTCTAACTTATATCTTCCTTAAAGAAGATATATTATTAGCAAAAGGTCAGGATAATTAATTATCCTGACCTTTATCCCTATCATTATCTTTCTTATTTACATCTAAATACTTACTTATATAATAACTATAATTATCAAAAACCTTAAAGTTTGAATTAGTAGGATGTTTTTTTAATAGCCATAAAAAGATAAGCAATAAAATAAACAGTATCCAACCCATTTAACCTTCCTCCTCCATTAATTAATCAGCAAAGAATATAGCTGATAAAAGATAGCAGTTAAACCTGCTGCTACTAAAGGTCCTGTTGGAACACCATCAAAAAAAACTATTCCAATTATCGACCCTAATAACATCCCAACTATCAATTCAGGATCTCGCTCTAGCAGTACAATTCCCATTCCCACCACTTTAGTTGCTAATAAGCCACTAATTAAAGCAAAGAATGCTGTAATAGATTTATAACTCTTTATTATCTCTACTAAGGATATACTCCCATCGACTAAAGGAACCATTACAGATAGTAATAAGAATAATAAACCTATCTTTATACCAAAATTATCTAAAACAACTAAGAGATTATCTAACCTAATCAGCTTTAAAGTAAATAATACTATACTTGCTAATACCAATAGGTCTGACTTCGATAGTAGACCTATACTGAATATTATGATAAGAAAGGCATAGCTCGTATTCACCAAATCAACTCCCTTAATCCTACTTAATAAAATTTTATGTAGGCAAGAGAAGAAATAGAATAGTATCCAACTTTATATAATTTTAAATCAAGGCAAAATTGACCAAATAAAAGACTGAGGTATTATAACCTTCACTTTAGAGTTATAGATGTGTGAATTTAAAATGAAATCTTATGGGTATATTGCGACACTTTTCACTTTTAAAAAATAAACAAAATCTTAGGTTTCACCCCAAGACTACTTCCTACGGGGCGTCCTTGATGCACCTCAAGAATACTTCTTCAGCCGTAGTTCTTCGGGTTTAAAAAGATAACCCTCCGTGGCAACGCCCACTCGCTACGCAATTAATATTAGTTGAGATTAAGATAGCTAAGATTCCTATTTCAAAGATTATCTTATAAACTATTATTTTTTAGAATACTTGCTCTGCTCAAACATTAATTTTCTTCGCCTTAAAACCTTTTAATTATTAATTTTTAACCATAAAAGTATCATAATATCTCTCTATAAAAACATATTTATGTTACATTCTAGAGTCATAAATCTATAAGAATATAGATTATTATCATTAATTATAAAAAGATGGCTTAAGCCATCTTTTTAGTGACCTATTAAATTCTTATCTTTCCTTCACAATAACTAGGTACTACCCCAAACTCTCGACCTTCTACTATATAATCAATATCCTCCTCTTTACCCAAAGAGATTAAATTCTGCCCACTTTTAGAGCCTTTAATCAGGTTCAATAGATTATCCTTATTCTGCAAATAAATCTGATAAGCTACCAAAGCTCTATCACTTAATTTAACCTCTTTACTAGCAGACAGCTTAGTTATAGCCTTACCCGCAGTAATAAAATCATCTAAAGCAAATTCTCCATGGGTTCCTGCACAACAGAATACAACCTTCTCTTTATCCTGGAGATAGTTATTAATAGCTTCTAAGTTTAACAGAGAAAGAACTACTACTTCTTGAGCACTCTCTAACCTAGCAAAGCATTTAGTTCCATTGGTAGTAGTTAAGATAATATTTTTATTCAGCACTACCTCTTGGCTATAAGCCCTTGGAGAGTTGCCCAAATCAAACTCTTCAATCTTAATCCCTCCCCGTTCACCAGCAACTAGGGCTTTTTTTGCCAAGCCCCTCTTTAACCTCTTGGCTTCTTCAATACTAACTACAGGAATAATATCCTTAGCTCCATTAGCTAAAGATGTTACAATAGTACTTGTTGCCCGTAAAGTATCAATAACTACCGCTGTTTTATTCCTCACATTGTCTTCTTCAATCCTATCTGCAGAAAATATCACATCTACTTCCATAGATTAACCCTCCATTTTTATTCTATAATATAACAGATTATATTAAATAAACTCCAATGAATATATTGTTGCTTAATGGATATATTGCGACACTTTTCACACCTCATCCCCAACCCTTCTCCTACTCTTAGGAGAAGGGAGAAAAGTAAAAGAGAAAGAGCTTCCCCTCCCATTAGTTAAGGAGAGACTGGTTGTGTACGAAGAGTAATTGAACTGTATTACTCGTAGGGGGATTAAGAGGTGAGGTGTGAGGTTTTGAACTTGATTTTTAACTATAAAAGTGTCCCATTATCTCTATATTATATCAATTTTTATACTATCATAAGAATTTAATCTAGTAAAGTTATCAGACATCAATCTCTATAACAGTTTCATCAGATGTATCTAAATTTAAAGTCTTCCTAAAGGTATCTCCTCGTAAACCTGTACGAAGAGATTCTAAGGCTAAAATATCACGGGTATCAATATTTCCTAGGTTAACATTATTCCCTAACATATTAATAAAATATACCTGCTGTTTCTTCAAAGGTGCTTCCCAAATAATATCGGTAGGATGAGGACTGTCTAATAATAATCTCTGTAATTTAAACTCATCGGCTTCTCCACTTTCATTATAGATTGATACACCCTTACCTGATTCTCTAGCTTCAACGATTACCTTATAAGCCCCATCAGCTACATCCCTTTTTAACTGCTTAATCATCTGACTGACCTTAAAATCTTCATCTTTGTCCTTCTTACCAATCTCAGCAAAAACTTTAAATTCGAGCTCTTTAGCCTTTCTAATAATAATACTCCTTAAATTAGAAGTTAAATCAATAGTTCCATCAGATACCTCAATAGCATTAAATCCTAATTCTTTAGCCCTATATAAATACTCTTCCCACTTGTTTTGGACAATTGCTACTTCTAAGAAAGTACCTCCAGGATATATATCTACCCCATAATCTTTAACTAATTCTATCTTTCTCTTTAATAAATCCTTAGGATATAACCCTGATGTACCAAAACTTAATTTTAAAAAGTCTATATATTTTGAGGAAATCTCTAATAAATCTTCGGTCTCATATAGCCCTAAGCCCTTATCTAATACCATAGTCAAACCATTTCTTCTTGGCTTCTCTTCCCTTCCAACTAGGGGAAATTCCATATCTAGATTCCACCCATTATTAAAATCTCTATTCATTCTATCACACCTTTACAGATTATTTTGATAGTTAAATGATTAACTATCCTAAGCTAGAATATCTATAATTTCATACCTATAAATATTAATGTTACTCCTACAATGATAACTCCCATCTGCAATAAAGAAAATTTACCTGCTAAACCTATTAGCCCTAAACTAGTGACTAAAATCATTACTGTAGGACCCACTAATGCCAAAAATGAATTAATTTGAAATGCAGTCTCCCTTGAATTAAATTTAAACATCAACAGTGCTGCTGTAAACTCAATCATTCCTGAAATAAATCTAATCATCGACATACTTAGGACAATCCTATCTTTTATAAGAAACATAGCAATCACCCATATTTCATATTTGATTAGTATATATATACTCGACACAAAAGAGAAATATGAGCTTAAATAATGGTAATTGTTAACGAAGTCTATCTAGATTAACTTTAGATATTACAAAAACATCTCAAATTGACCATATAAAAAGCCAGTTACTCTATATAGAGTAACTGGCTTTTTATATGGTCAATTTGGCATAAACTCCTTCTTATAGCCTGCAACCACTAATTTTATCTTATTATAGTCAATCTCATCATTAACTAACTCTTTAATTTCTTTTAAAGTTTGATATCCTACTTTAGCAATGGCAGCTCTTATCTCTTCTAACTCACTAGCAGAGATAAATCTTCTCGTATCAATCTCTACTCCTGACTCTATTAGCTTTGATAAATGGTCTACTATTGTTCCCACTGCTAACCCTCTTTCTTTTGAAATATCTTCTAAGGGTAGTCCACATTTATATAAGTTAAAAGTCTCCTCATAGGTTCCATCTAAACAAATAGGAGTTTCTATCCTATCTAATTCTGGTTCAACCTGTAAAAATTCTTGAATAACTTTTAAAAAAGATTCACCATACCTTCTATAAGTAACCTCTCCAAAACCTCTGACCTTTAACATCTCTTCTCTATTCTTAGGTAATCTCCTTACGAGCTCTTCTAAAGTCTTATCATGGGCTATAATAAAAGGAGCCTGATTAAATTCTTTAGACAATCTAGTTCTTAAATCCTTCAATTTATTCAACAGTTCTAATCTAGCCTGATTAGCTAAATTATTTATTTCTTTCTCTTCTCTAACCAAGTTCCAATCTAAGTTATAGGGCTGATGTAGGATCTTATAACCTGCCTTAGTAATTTGGACTGTAGGATATCTGCCCATATCCCTTTTAAGGTATCTAGCCTCAATCAATTCCTCTATTATGCTAATAATATCTTCATAGCTAAAATCATTGACAATTCCGTAAGTAGATACCTTGTCCAAGCCCCTCCCTAGTAACTTCTTTGATTTGGAGCCTGTCAATACCTTGGCTATAGTAGTAACTCCAAATCTACCACCAAGCTTAATCACACAACTTAGAATCTTTTGTACTAAAATACCTAACTCCTTAGTTATAACTCTAGTCTGCCTAACTTCATCACAATTATCACAACCTGGACAGTAATTTAAGGCTTCTTCATCACCAAAATAATTTAGTATATATTGATGGCGACATTCTTTAGTACCTATATACCCCTTTAACTCAGATAATTTTTGATACTTATTCTTTTTAAGATATTGTAGCTGTAAATAATCTATCTCCAATTGCTTAGGCTCTACCTGCTCTAAAATCTGATAAGTTATCTCTTGGTCTTTACTAGAAATGCGCTTTAAATAACCTTCTTTTCTTAATAACCTCAATGTAGCATCAAGTGCTAGCTTACTAGGGAGATTTCTTAGCTGAAGGTAAAGCTGATTAAAATTAACCTCTACCTCTTGTTGATTTTGAGCTAAGAAGAAAGAATAAACCTCTTCTACTATATCCTTCTGTGGATAATCATTATCGATAAAGAACTCTCTTAAGTCACTGTCTTCTTCTTGATAAAGAAGTATACATTTACTAGCAAAACCATCCCTGCCTGCTCTACCGATCTCCTGATAATAGGCCTCTAAAGTACCAGGCAATTCATAATGAACTACAAGCCTAACATCAGACTTATCAACTCCCATTCCAAAGGCATTTGTAGCTATAACAATATCATAACTTCCTGCCATAAAGAGTTCTTGAGATCTTCTTCTCTCATGAGATTTCATTCCTCCATGATATCCTATTACTGAAAATTTATCTTCCAGAAAGGCTATTATCTCTTCTACTCTATTTCTAGTTCCTACGTAGACAATTGCAGGCAATGGATTATAAGTCAATATGCGCAATAGTTCTTCTTTTTTAACAAGCTCATTCTCTACCTGCTTTACTTCTAAGTAGAGATTTCTTCTCTCAAAGCCCTTTATCAATAATTTAAAGTCTCTTAAACCTAAGCCCTTAATAATATCTTTTCTAACCTCAGGAGTAGCAGTAGCTGTTAATGCAATCAATCTAGGATTACCTAACTTCTTTCTTACTTGCGCTAGTTTCAGATAACTTGGTCTAAAATCATGACCCCATTCAGAGATACAATGGGCTTCATCAATAGCAAATAAAGCAACCTTTACCTGAGTTAACCTATCTAAAAAAACATTAGATTCGAAACGTTCTGGAGCAATATAAATAATATTATAATCTCCTTGTATAATCCCTTTTAATCTCCTCTGTTGCTCAGACCAATTTAGGGAACTGTTAATATAAGTTGCTCTAATACCTCTAGATCTCAAACTATCTACCTGATCCTTCATTAAAGAGATTAAAGGAGATACTACTACAACCAGACCAGATAAGCAAGTAGCAGGCAATTGATAGCAAAGAGATTTACCACTTCCTGTTGGTAAGATAGCTACTAGATCATTACCAGCAAATAAATACCTCAATACCTCTTTCTGCCTAGGTCTGAAATCATTATATCCAAAATATCTCTTTAAGTTCTGGTAAAGAATCTTAGGTAATACCATGATTACTCCCCTTTATTAAAGATTAATAATTAAATAAGTTAATATATTTAAACTTAATTTATAACAAGTTATTCCTCTAAAAATTCTAAGAAGAATGCTATAAATATCCCTATAAATAGACCTAACATAGTACTGATAGCTAGATTTAATAGCTTATTTGGTTTAATCGGAGTTTCAGGAACGATAGGGAAATTAATAACCTCTAACTCTTCCATGTTATTTAATTGTCGAATAATGTCTTGCTTTCTATTAATTAAAGATACATTTATCTCCCTAATATTTCTTAACCTGTCATTTATATTACTACCAATGATAACTTTATCACCAACAGATAATCCCATATCTTCTACTTCTCTAATTTCTTCATTATTTTCCTGTAATTCTTGATTTATTTCAGAAATTTCAGCATTAATAGCTGCTAAATAGTCCAGTCTTTCTTGCTGTGCTACTTTAAACTTTCTAGAACTATCCTCTTTAAATAGAGTTAATAGCCCACTAAGTATTAATTCTGATCTCTTAGGATCATTACTCTTAAATGAAATAGCTAATAGAGTATCTTCTATTTCATTAATCTCTAAATTTTCCTCTTTAAATTTATTAAGTTTATTTAAATCATAGCCTAATTCAAATTTATTATTTATCTCTTTCATATAATCTAAACTCTTAATCTTTTGTTTAGCATAATTTATATTAGAATATTGAGCACTAGAATTACTAAGCTTAATAACTGCCTCAGATTGATAGACAGGTTTTAATAATAAATTTAGTATCATACCAGATAATATCCCAAAAATAAGTATCCCAATAATTAAATTTTTTCTCTTAATCATTATACTAAGGTATTCTCTTAAATCAATTTCCTCGTATTCTACTACATGATTCCTATTTTCCATTCGATTTCCTCCTAAATTATTATATTGAAAAATGGGATGACTTTAACTTATTGGCCTTTAATTTAATCGTTTTATAGATGGATTTTCTAAATTTACAGCTCATCTAAAGATCATTTACCATCCCAATAATACTTTTTGGAGATTAAAAACACAGACATTTTATTATAATAAATTTAAGAAAAATAGTCAAGCATATGATATACTTGACTAAATTAATTTAGATCTTTATTTAATTAATTAGTTACAGGAACAATTATTTTAATTACTCCTTCTTTTAATTCAATATTAGCCTTATTATCATCAACCTTAGTAGGTAAAGAAATACTCTTAATTATACAGTCTCTATCTGCTGAATGAATCACTATGCTTTCTTCACTTATTGATATCTCAATACTTTCTAAATCAATATATCCCAAACTAATTCTAATTATTAAAGACTCTTCCTCTTCATAAATATCAACTGTAGGATCTGCCATTTTACTGTATTCAATCATACTTTCATCACCAAATAAATTGATCCTATCCCGCAAAACATTGATTTCACTAAATGGATACCAATTCTTTGTCTCCATTTAAATCCCTCCCTTTAACTATTCTTAAACTAACTAATCGAAAGTCAGCACTAATAGATGTAATATATTTAAAATTTTCAAAAACTTATTTGTTCATCTCTACCATGATACATCTATTGATAATAGACTTTATCCCCAAGTGTTCACAGTATCTCTCTGCATCTTCAAACTCTGATCCTGGTTGCATCCAAATATATTCTATCTTTAAATAACTAGACTCCTTTACTATCTTTTTGGTAATTGAAGGGGGCACAACTGTAACAACTACATCAATCTTTTCCGGAACTTTTGATAAATCATCATAACAGCTTGTCCCTTCTATCTGCTCATTATTAGGGTTAATAGGATAAACTTTAATATTATGATTCTTTAAAAAATTAAACACCTTATAACCGTACTTATTTTTGTTATTTGATGCACCTACCACTGCATAAGCCTGTTTTTCTAAAGCAGGTTGAACATAATCCATATCAGTCTCTCCCTTCAAGCAAGTTACTATATAAAGCTAATATTTCTAAAAATCAAACTAAGAGGCACAGCTTTAATGATAGTTCAAATTTGTAATAATAACTAATTTTAATTAGTACTTTAATTTATTCTTAGTATACTTTATCTTCAGAAATATTATAATAATTAATAATAAAATATAGCTAAAGATTGATAAGAGGTGATAAACAATGAAATGAAGAACAGTGTCTATCATCCCCCTGATTTTAGCTCTATTTATCAGTCCAGTTTTAGCTCAAAAACCTTTAAAAAACTCTATTAGCCCAGATGAATTTTATCTATTGGCTAAAATAATTCATGCTGAAGCTAGAGGAGAACCTTTTACTGGAAAGATTGCTGTAGGAGCTGTAGTTCTTAATAGAGTCAAAAGCAAAGAGTTTCCAGATACCATTTCAGAGGTTATTTATCAACCCTTAGCTTTTACCGCTATTAGCGATGGTCAATTCCAATTAGAACCTGACTCTGAAGCATCTAAAGCTGCCATCTCAGCTATAGATGGAGTTGATCCTACTAATGGAGCTCTATTCTATTATAATCCTCTCAAAACTACTTCTTCATGGATTTATAATAGACCAGTAGTTAATCAAATAGGTAATCATGTCTTTGCCCAATAAACTGAAAAATAACAACAAATTGAATCAAAGGAAAATATAAGTCAATTATAATAAATGTTTCCTTTGATTCAAAAATATTTAAATTAAAGTTTCTAAATTAATTTGAATCATTAGATATTTTTGCTCTTGAATAAAAATTTATAAGCCTCAAGACAGTAACTAACCCCAGATATAATCGTCAAAGGAAGGGCTATAAATATAGTATACTTGAAGATAGAAAAATTTAAAATATAAGCAGCTGCAGTTACATACAATAAGAAAGTAGCTGATTTACCAAACTTGCTTGGACTGATAATATCATCACTATTAAAATAAACAACACAAGAGCCAATTAATATAATAAATTCTCTAACTAAAATGACCCCAATAATCCCTCTATGAATAGAGTTATTAATTGCTAATATAATAAATACCGAAATCATAGTTAATTTATCTGCCAAAGGGTCTAATAATCTCCCTAAGTGAGAAACTTGATTATATTTTCTAGCCACATACCCATCAAGTAAGTCCGTTAATCCAGATATAGCAAATATCATTCCAGCAATCATAAAGTTATTTTCATAATTACTAAAAAAGATGATGATGAAAAAAGGCAATAGTATAATTCGACTCAAAGTTAGAAGATTAGCCACATTCATATTGTATCCTCCCAAAATCATTTTCCAACAAAGTTAAAATATACTTCCGATAACTTTACAATTTCTTCTAAAATATAAACCATTATATATTAGGTTTATTAAACTATGTATAATTATTAAATTTATATAAAATATATCAAATTCTATCGATAAATATAAACTTTTAAATAAACACTAAATAAAATCAATTTAAAGATAATATATTAAACATTCCCATTCATTAATTCACCATACCAAATTTTACTACAAAAATAAATAATAAAAATCAAAATTTAACTAAATTATGTACAAAAAATTTATTATATCAGAGAGTTTCATCAACTATTGACTATCAGCAATAGCCAATTATGAACTCCCTGATATAAGGGCTTGAAAAATAATTAGAATCTAAAGATTAACAATATTAATTTAGAGAACTATCCTCCCCAACAATAAATTCTCCACCAGCCAATTCACTATTAATCTTATTAAGTAGATTATCAAACTCTATTCTCATAGTGATATTTTGATAGCAACCTGGACACACTAAATTTTTATCAATCAAATAAGCCCATTTTTCTTCTCCATAACTACTCTGTAAATCATAATTTTTTCTAAAATAAGAGTCAATTCTCTCTCCACATTTATTACACTTTACATGTATATCAATTAAGTCTTTACCACTCTTAGTATCATCAAATAAAAAAAGCTCCTTTATTTTTGAAAAAAATCCCACAATTATCACCTCTACCTCTAATACTTAATAGAGAATCTAATAAACTCATTACTTGCTGCTATCCATTTAACTTTACATTCTTCAATTTCAGCACCAGAAGGTCCTTCTTCTAAAAATTCTATTAGTTCTTCCAAAGCCTCTTCTGTTCCTTCTGCCACAAGTTCTATCTCTCTACCCTGCACACTACGTATATAACCAGTAATACCTAACTGAGTAGCTTTTTTATGGGTATTAGCTCTATAACCTACCCCCTGAATCCTTCCTTTAACAATTACTTTTATTGCTTTTAAATCACTATTAGGCATAAATTAAAATTCCCCCTACTATTTAAAAATTAATTATTTTGACAAAACCATAACTAAATATTATATAAAACTAGAAAATATTTCTCCCTATTTATCACTTTCGATAAATAACTATATATCCCTTTTTATCATCAAAAAAATTTTATCTCTTGTCTAAATTAAACAATTCAAAAGAATAATTTTAGTAAAGAAGCTAATCTCAATAAAGACTTGTGTGAGTTGTAATTTAAATATACATTATCCACTTATCCTAATATTTATACTAAATATATTAAAATAGAAACAGAAAATAGATGACCATGAGATTAGCTAATAATAGTTAAAATGTCTATTTAATAAACTTTATTATTAAGATTAAGTTATTTCGGTTAATCTATACATTTAAATTAAAATTTAACAAATATATTAAGTTATTTAGATATACAGTTTCAATTATATAACTAAATAAAAACCAGTTAATCTTAAGATTAACTGGTTTTTATTTAATAAGAATATATTTAAAAATATTTTATAAAATAACTTTTTAATTACTTATTAAATTAATCATTCTTATACTAAAATATTTATTAATTATTATCCAAATGGTTCAACTAAATAAATTTAAATTTATTTTAATATAAAGTATTCTTTAGAAATTCATATTTTTGATAAATTAAAGAAAATAATTTTAATTAGCCTATTAATTTAGCTAAAGTCTCTTTAACTTTTTCTGGTTTAATAGGCTTTACTATAAAGTCCTTTGCTCCAGCTTCAATAGCTTCTAATACCATAGGTTTTTGCCCCATAGCACTACATACAACAATCTTTGCATTTGGATCTACTGCCATGATACCTTTAGTAGCTTCGATACCATCCATACCAGGCATAGTGATGTCCATAGTTACCAAATCAGGTTTTAATTCTTTATATTTTTGAATCGCCACCTCACCGTTCTCTGCAGTTCCTACTACTTCATAACCATTCTCTTCAACTATTTTGGCAAGCATCGTTCTCATGAAATTCGCATCATCAGTAATTAATATTTTCTTTCCCATCTTTATCCCTCCTAAAATCCTCTACACATAATATAGTTATTATATTCTAAATTATACAATTTATTTTATTTAATTATTTTTGGATAACCATATATATTTTATTACACCTAATTGAAAAAATCAAGATTATAAATAGATTTAATCACTAATCCTTCTATTCTAACCATCTTTGGTAGTTAGATACTCTTCTACAATACTTAGATAATCTAAAAAGATTAATCCTCTACTACCTATTCTATAACCGTCTTGAAAAATCTTCTTATAAGGAATACTCTTACGACCACCAGCTAACATCTTAGTCCAACATTCATCCAATAACTCAAAGGGCAGATAATAGCTCTCATTTAAATTTGTAAAATGGACAATTAAAAATCCTACACCACCATTCTCAACCCAATTCTTTAAAAAGTAGTATTGATGCTCCTTAACATTATTTAAATCTAACCTAGTATCAACATTGGTCTCTTTAGCATCAAAAGCAAGAGGAACTCCTCTAAATACACCAATATAATCTACTGTAGACTTCTTTTCATAAAAACCATTATTAATCTTTCCAGTCCTTGAGTCAATATTTAAAACCTTAACTGGAGTAGGTATCTTCTGAATAACTCCCATCTGTTGTAAAGCATATTGTTTATTAGATTCTTCAATCATATCTTCTAATAGTTGTCCACGACTACCATAATACACCTATAATATCCTCCTTAAAAAATAAGCTGCTAATCTAATACTGAACCAAATAATTGCTACTATAAATAATAGTTTAACTACTTTATCCCAAAAATTTATCAAGCCTGAAAGTATAAAATTGTACAAAGACTTTCTACTACCACTCCGAATATACATGATAAGTACAGTGATAACTATAGCAGCTACTCCAAGCAATAGTTTAATTAGTTCTTCATTCATTACCTCACCTCTTGACCTTACTTTTATAAATACTACTACAAATCATGCCTATATAGATTTGTGAATCTAAAATGAATTTTATCCAATATAGTATCTAGAACATATAACTTTTGTCTATAACTTAATATAATTATAAAACTTTTATAGAAATATTAATACTGGAAAATTTCAGTCTAAGTTCACGAGACTATATAGTCATCCAACTTTAGAGTGAAATCTATAAACACAACCTCACCCCTAACCCCTCTTCTCATATCAGAAGATTAGAAGAAAAGAATATTTTAGTCTTCTCTCTTCGAATCTATCAAGCACTTCGTAATAAAAAGCATTCCCTAAGATAGGAGAGAGCACTTGCCGATTTTATACGCAAGGGAATGGGTGTATACCCCCTGTAGGGTGCGACAGGTTGATAAACCCAGAGAAGTTAGAGTGAGGTATGAAAATTGTTTTAAGCTCTCTTGTTAAATTTTTTAAAGTTGTTTGTCTATATTTAGCTTGAAGATTCTAAAATAATTTATAGCTAACATCTAGTTCATAATTTCTACAATATTATAAATATCCAGATTAAATTATCCTAATCTTATATTATTCATAATTAATGATAACTATGTTATTTTTTGTCAATTTGCTTGATGATGTAAGTAAGTAAATCTTCTTATTATCAATATCTAAGTCTATCTGATAAATATAATTCTTTAATGATACCCTATCTACAAGAGTATTATCTTTAATAGAAAAAGTATAAATACTCTTATCATCACCAACTACAAATAATAAATTATTCTGATTGTCAAATGCAAAATCTCTAGGATATGAATCAGTAGTAAGATTTTCTATAAAGTTTAGATTAAAATCTTTATCTATACCAACAACCTTAACATAATCAGGATATTCAGTGATTATATAAAGCAAATCCTTTTCTTCTAAACTAGACAAGATTAATTTTTTTATAGATAAAATTCCCAAATTACTAATAGGCTGAGATAAGTCATCTAAAGAATAGATTAAGACATCTCCAAAAACCTCATCTATTAATAAATACTTATCTCTTATAAAGATTACTCTCTCTACAGAAAGAAGCCTACCTTTATTACTTAACTTAAACCTATCATCAATCTTCTTCTCTTTAATATCTAATTTTAAAAGATTATACTCTCCCTTAACATTTAAATAAGCATATTTATTACCTATAGCTACATCTATTATCTTTTCATCAAAATTATACTTATGAATTTTCCAAGTAATTAAATCAATTTGTATTAATTGTTTACTATCTGGAGAAAAAGTAAAGATAAAGTTATTATCTTTACTTAATATCAATTTTTTAGGTATAATATCTAACTGAATCCTTTTAATTATCTTTTCTCTTTTACTATCTAGGACTAATAATTGCTTTTGACCTTTATTACTAATATAACATCTAGTTCTTTTAGGGTCTTTTACAATATCTATTAAATTATCCTCTATTGCAATCTCTTTAATACCTTTTGACCAAGTTTCAATCATCTTTTCATTACTTAAAGAGAAATAACCCAATTTATTAATCACCATAATTTGATAAGTATAATATTGGTTACCTTCAATTTCATAATCAATATAAGAAGTTAATTTAGGATCACCTATCTCAGCTATAACCTCTAAGTTATTATCTATATAGAGATTATTACTTCGAAGAATCTTATAGACATAAAAATCATCCTTCATATAGCTTGACCACCTAATTAAATTACCTGATTCTATAGATCTGTTCTCTACCTCTTTTAAGGTAACTTTTTCAGGATAGCTCCCTCTAACAGCGAAAGGAAATTTATAATTAATCTCTTGATCTTTTCTATCAGTTATGATTACACTAATGTAGTAATCACCTGGTATCTGTGGAGTCAGATAAATAATTTTATTTTGCTTTTGGGATAATATCTCCCCTCCATTACTAGACCATTTATAATCCAGACCCTGATTAAAACCTTCAATTAATACCTCTTGAACCAATTTGATAGTAAACTCTACTTTGGTATTTCCTATGAAATATCCAGCTTTATTATAAAATTCAGATTCAATTACAAAGTCATCTATAACTAGAGAATCATTGCATCCTGTTAAGATTAGTATAATTATAACCAATAAAATTATAAGTTTATTTTTACTTAGCAATTCCATTAATTTTACCTACTCCTATCAATAAACCTTAGTTATCTTAGATTAAATTTGATATATATTTTAATCAAAAATTACTGATTACCTTCATAAACACTTTCTGGATCAATATGTACAAGTACCTCTTCAACACTAGGGTGTAACTCTTTAATCTTATCTCTAACCTTAACAGCTACCTTATGACCTTCCACAACGGTTAAATTATCTGCTACTACTGCTTCTAAATCCACAAAAATTCGCGGACCATAAGACCTTAATTTAATATCACCAACCTCAATAATATTATCTAATTTCTCAACTTGTAACTTTATCTCTTCCATTTTATCCCAACTAGGAACAGCATCCATTAATTCGTCTATAGCATCAAGCAGTACTTCAAAACCCAATTTGATAATAAATATAGCTACTACTAACCCAGCTAAAGGATCTAAAATTGGATAACCGATAATAGCTCCTCCTGCTCCAATTAGAGCAGCTATAGAAGAAAAGGCATCTGATCTATGGTGATGGGCATCAGCCATAATTGCTTTACTACCAATCTTCTTTCCTACCTTTATAGTATACTTATATAAGAGTTCCTTAGATATTATTGATAATACAGCTACCCATAAAACCATCTTGCCTGGTATATCAATCTCCCCTGAAAAGATAGTTTCTAGTCCCCCTTTAGCTAAGCCAAAACCTGTTAAAATTAAAACAATCCCCAATATTTTTGTTCCAATTGACTCAGCTTTGCCATGACCATAAGGATGGTCTTGGTCTGGAGGAAGCTCAGAAATTTTCATGCTAAACATTACTACTACTGTAGAAGCAATATCAGATACTGAATGAAAACCATCAGCTACCAAAGCTTTACTTCTAAATATAAACCCCACTATAATCTTGGCAATTGATAAGACTGTATTTACAATCAAGCCAACAATACTGACCCTTTTACTTAAATTATACCTATTATCATACTCCATCTCTTCACCCCATTAAATGAAACTAACAGTTGAACAAGAATTATCAATTATATTTACAAAAACCAAATATATCTTGTTCATTTATATGAGATTTTATACCAAAAAATAAAGTTATACCAAGATAAAAGAGAAGACTAATCTCAAACTTACTGTTTAATATTTAAGATATCATACTTGAATTTTTTTATCAATATTTTAATGGTTTTTATTATAGTTTTATAATTCTAGAGTTAAATTCAAATATGTCTTGATAAAAACGATAATGCTACACTCTCTTAAAATAAAGAATTGAGGAAGAAAATTAATATTTGAATGAAGTAAATATTTAAGTTTAAGATAATCTTTAAATTAGGACTCTTAAATATCTTAATTTCAATGAATGTTGATTTCGTAGTCAGTGGGCTCTACCGTGGAGAGTTTTTGTTATTTAAAACTTGTAAAGATGTTTCTTCCTAATTGATCTGGTTTTACCATAGAAGGTTCTATAAACCTGTAAGTTTGGTTGCTTTCTAGAAGTAAAAGCGACGCAATATATCCGTTAACAGTTACTATATACTTAAATTCAATTCGCATAACAAGTTAACATAATTTACTACTATCAACAGATCAAATTTTGAATCAAAAGTAATAACAATAGAATACTCCAATTATCCTACTGAAATAATATATATAAGCCCAAAGAAGTTGACAAGTAAGAAGCAACAAGTAATAAGACTCTTTTAATATACATACATAAGATATTTTTTATAATTGTAAATAGATATTATATTTGAACCTCTATCAAAAATTCTCCCATCCTTTTTGGAATATTTGGTTACAGAAAAGAAATATGATAAAATAGATATGTTATTTTATAATTTTGATTCATTCTAAATTTATATAACTATATTTTAATTAACTCTTAAAGGAGGGTTTTATCCCTATGTTTATAAACGAAGAACTCAAGAATAATCTTAAAAAAATCTGTGGCTCAAATGTAAAGTTTGACGAACCACTAAAAGAGTATACTACCTTTAAAATAGGTGGACCTGCCGATATATTAGTAATACCTAATAGTATTAAAGAACTCAAAGAAGTGCTTGGCAATATTCGAGATATAGATATTCCTTTCTTCATATTAGGAAAGGGTAGTAATGTCATAGTTGGAGATAAAGGATTCAGAGGTATCGTAATTAATACTGAAAAACTAAACCGAATCAAGGTAGAAGGAAAGGAGATAATTTCAGAGACAGGAATACTTCTATCAGAGGTATCAGACACGGCTTTAGAAGCAGAATTAACAGGATTAGAGTTTGCTAGTGGCATTCCAGGTAGCTTAGGTGGAGCTATCTACATGAATGCTGGTGCTTATGGTGGGATGATTGAAGATGTAATCAAAGAAGTAAAATGTTTAAGTTATACTGGAAAAGAAATCATCCTTTCTAAGGATGATTTAAAATTATCTTATCGCCATAGTATCCTACAAGATGAACCACTAATTGCTGTTGAAGCTAAAATTGTTCTAGAATATGGTGATAAAAAAGAGATTAAAGCAAAAATAGATGACTTAACTGATAAGCGCTGGACTAAACAACCTATGGAAATGCCTAGTGCTGGTAGCATCTTCAAAAGACCTGAGAATTATTATGCCAGTGCATTAATTGATGAAGCTGGACTTAAAGGAACTAGAGTCGGTGAAGCTGAAGTATCTAAAAAACATGCAGGATTTATTGTCAATTTAGGTAATGCTAGTGCAGAAGATGTTAAGAGTTTAATCAAAATAGTCCAAGATGAAATCTATCAAAGAAATGGTGTCAAATTAGAGGTAGAACCAAGATTTATTGGAGAGTTTACAAAATAAATGGGGAGGGCTTAAGCCCTCCCCATTTATTTTGTAGTAGAGCTTATACTATTATAACTTAAATTATTTTTTTTAAAATATTTAAATACCTCCCAATACATCTTTATACGGGAGATTATCCCTATAATAAATCCTCTCTTTTCCTCTTTCATTCTATGAGTTAGCCCCTCTAACAAGACCTTTTCTACTTTTAATTCCTTTTCTATAACCAATTTAGTCAAGTACAGCTCAGCACCAAATTTAGAATCCCTTAACTCTTCATAAGAATCGATTATCTCTCTTCTCAACGCTCTCTGACCTGTTAAATATGGGGTCAATCTTTGGGCAAAATCTGTATTCTCTCTACCTCCTGAAAACAAACCACAACTCATATCAGCCCTTCTTGCTATAATTGGTGCAAGTAATTTTTTAATATGCTTTTCTCTTAAATTAACAAGATCTGCATCTAAAAACACTATCACCTCTGCAAGTGTGTTCTTCATCCCAATAGTCATAGCTGCTCCTTTTCCCAAATTTTTAGGTAGTGCAATAGTTTTAACCCCATAATCTAGAGCTCTTTTAACAGTACCATCCTCTGATCCATCACTTACTACAACTATTTCGTTAAATAAATTACTCTCTTGTGCTACTTCTATTACCTCTCCAATTGTCTCTACTTCATTATAAGCTGGTATAATCAATGCTATATCTTCACCCAAAACAAATCACTCCTTATGTATTTAACCTTAAAAAATAAAAGAAGCCCCTTCTTCTTAGAAGGAACCCCTTCAATTAAATAATTATCTCAACTATATATCTACTCTCCTATCTTCAACTCTTCAAGGGTAACAGTAATAGGTTTTAAGTTCTTATCATTATCCATAATCAATAGTTTTAGCTTAGCACCTATCCCCTTCTTATTAATTATTTCTTTTAAATCGTTCATATCCCTTACCTTCTGATGGTCTGCTTCCACAATAATGTCATTGTGGGATAATCCAGCTTTATCAGCAGGGCTATCCATAATTACCCTAGCAACTAAGACCCCATGTTCTACTGGTAAACTATAATAATTGATAATCTCTTCAGTTAATTTAGTACCATAGATACCAAGCCATGGTCTCTTAACCTTTCCATATTTGATTAAATCACCAATAATCTCTTTAGCTTGATTGATAGGAATAGCAAAACCAATACCTTGGGCATCTCCAATGATTGCAGTATTGATTCCTATTACTTTGCCTTGGCTATCTAATAAAGGACCTCCACTATTACCAGGATTGATTGAAGCATCTGTCTGGATTAAGTTCTCTAAAATCCCATGCTTTCCTGCCCTAATCTCTCTTCCTAAAGCACTTACTACACCTGTAGTAACTGTATTACTAAACTCTATTCCATAAGGGCTACCAATAGCGATAGTCAACTGTCCTGCTACCAATTCATCAGAATCTCCCAACTGAGCTACTGGTAAATCTTTCCCCTCAATCTTAATTACAGCCAAGTCATTTCTAGGATCTGAACCTACCAACTCTGCTGTAAATTTACGCCCATCAGAGAGTAAAACTTTAATCTTATCAGCACCATCAATTACATGATTATTTGTTAAAATATAACCCTCTTTATCAATGATTACACCAGAACCAAGCCCCTCCTTCTCTTGAGGGACTGGATTATAGAAGAAGTCCCGTACGATTTCAACATCTCTGGTTACAATACTAACTACAGCAGGACCTACCTGCTTAACTGCCCTTTTGACTGCTTCTTCTTGGGGAACAACGATCTTATTTATAACAGCTTTTTGAGAATTATCTTCCTGCTTACTATCATTCCAAAAAGCATTTGCTGTGGAGTTATTAAGTACTATATTTCCTATTAAAATACCAATTAGCAATAAACTAGTATAAAGCACTATACTCTTTTTGATTTTTTTCATCTTATTTCATTACCTCCTTGCCTTTTTTTATATTATAAATGCAAAATTTTACGAAATTATGACATAAGGTAAAAAAAGTTAAATCCCAAAAACCCCTCCCTTCGAGTTTTAAGAAACTCTTCGTGATAATAAAGTTTCTCAAAAAAATGAAACTTTATTTATCTGTAATATACCAAAATTAAGAATATAGCAAAAAGTAATAGGTTAAATCCCAAAAACCTCTCCCTTCGAGTTTTAAGAAACTCTTCGTGATAATAAAGCTTCTCAAAAAAATGAAACTTTATTTATCTGCTACTAATAAACTAAAAACAAAAGTAGAACCTTTTCCAACCTCGCTCTCCACCCAAACCTCACCTTGATGATGGCGAATAATCTCTCTAACAATAGATAAACCTAAACCTGTCCCACCTCTATCTCTAGTCCTAGCCTTATCAACTTTGTGAAATCTATTCCAGATGTTATTTATCTCTTCAGCTGGAATCCCTGGTCCAGTATCCTTGATCATAACAAGAACCTCATCATCTTCTCTTCTAGAGACTACCTTAATTCTCTCCCCCTGCGGAGTAAAATCAATAGCATTGCTGATAAGATTAATTAATACCTGCTCAACTCTATCTCTATCTGCAAAGACTGGAGGCAGATCATCTGATAGATCAATTACTATTCGCAGATTCTTCTCTTTTATCTTAGGCATTAAATTTCTAATTGAATTCTTAATTATCTCCTTTAAATCCAAAGTCTCTAGCTCCATTTTAATCTGTCCCAGCTCTATTTGAGACAAATCTAATAAATCATTTACCAACCTAATCAGCCGCTTAACCTCTGATAAGATAATCTGATAATATTCATCTTTATCCTGCTCACTTTCATATACTCCATCCCTTAAAGCCTTAACAAAACCTTGTATCGAAGTTAAAGGGGTTCTTAACTCATGAGAAACATCAGCTACAAATCTCCTTTGTTGTTCTTCTTTCTCCTGCAAAGATGCTATAGTTTCTTGTAATTTATCAGCTAAATAATTGAAGGATTGAGCTAACTGACCGACTTCATCTTCAGATTCAATCATTACCCTCTCATCAAAATCACCATGTGCCATATTAAGTGAAATTCTCTGCATCCTCTTTAATGGTCTTGAAAAGCTCTTAGATAGAGTAAAACTCAAAATTAAAGTTAAGAAAATAGCTATTAAGGCTGCATATACGATCAGTCTCCTTAAGTCATTTAAGGTTGAACCTATTCCTGCTAAAGGTGAATAGACAAATACTGCTCCAACTACCTTCTCAGCAAAATTAATAGGTACCGCTACAAATAACACAGGCTCTCCAAAATAATAGGAAAATCCTCTCTTTTTAACTATCTTTCCTTGAAAGACCTGTTTAACCTCATTTTTATTCAATCTAACACCTTGTAATTCTTTCTGCTGTGTAGTTACTAAAATAAGCCCTTTAGAATCAACTATCCAGACATTCCCTTCAAAAAAGCGCTGTGAATCCCTTAAAAAGAAGAGAGTTTCATCATAATTTCCTTCATAAAGAGAACGCTGTACCAACTTAGCTATCTTATTACCTTGGTCTATAAACTTCTTTTCAGTACTCCCATAATAGTAGTTTTGAAAGAGATATGATAAGGAAATAGCCAAAATAAATAATGTTACTAGAATAATTATAGTAAACCTAATCATTAACTTTCCTGATATCGTATCAATGCCCCTTGACAGTTTCAAATTTGTAGCCTACCCCCCATACTGTATGGAAGTACTTATAATCTTCTATCTGTTCATCAATCTTCTTCCGCAACCTCTTAATATGAGTATCTACAGTCCTAATATCACCAATAAAGTCAAACCCCCATACTCTATCTAATAATTGCTCTCTACTAAAGACCTGCTTCTCGTGCTTGGCTAAAAAATAAAGTAAATCATACTCCTTTGGAGCCAGTTCTAAAACTTCACCTTTTAGTATCACCTGATGCTTTTTATTATCAATCTTCAAATTGGGATAAGCTATTAATTCTTTACCCTTACTTGAATCTCCAACTCTTCTTAAGATAGCCTTCACCCTTGCCACTAATTCATCAGGGTCAAAGGGCTTGGTGACATAATCATCAGCTCCTATTTCTAGACCCTTTAGTTTATCATCTTTCTCCCCCTTTGCTGTTAACATCAAAATAGGGATATTGGACTCTTTTCTAATCTCATTACATACCTCCCAGCCATTCATCTCTGGTAACATTATATCTAAAATGACTAGCTGAGGATTATCCTCATAAAACTTATCAATAGCCTCTTGCCCATCATTGGCTATAATTACTTTATACTCTTCTTTCTTGAGATAAATCTCCATCAACCTACATAAATTTTTATCATCATCGACTACTAAAATCTTATTTTGCATAAGTATCCTCCTATACTAGATAATTTCCAGTTATTATATATTAATTTTATTATATACAAGGTATTAGTTTTTGGCAAAAGGACTTTTAGAAGAAACCATCAAATTCTCTTTTCCAATCATTTAGCCATAAATGAAAGGCTAACCAGATAAACCAGGTAAAGAACCATAATAGATAAGAATGATACCAGTGGTATGAGCCATGATAAGCTAATATATTTGTCGTTCTCTCTATGAATACCTCTACCGCCGTCAAAATGCTTGTCCAACTAAAAGCCCACAACAACTTCTCTTTAAACCTTAACGGACAGTATCTAACCCAGAACATAGCCATTATTGGTACTACAATAACATTAACAGGTACAGAGACATCTCTGATTAAAGGAAGAACCTTATGATCATGATATCCCCATAAATTAAAGTAAATAGCAATGTAACACCAGAGATTAGCATAAAAACTAGCAAATAAACCAACAGGAATATACTTTTTCATCCCATCTCTCTTCCAAATTAAAGCTATAATCGCTAATAAGCTTGAACCATATTGAATTAAACCTTCTAAATTAGTCATTATTTATCATCCCTTTATCATAAAATTCTAAGAATTATTTTATGCTAATTGACTAATTTTATTATAATACATTAGGAAACCCTACAATCCTTCCCTATAAAAATATATAAAAAATAGTTTAATATTTAGCCACAGATTCCCTAAAGGAGAGCTTTCTTATCCACTAAAGAATTTATCTTATGTGAAGGATTAATTAGAAAGATAATTATTATTTGTTTTTTATCTGTAAGTATCTGTGGCAAAAATTATTCTTGCTTATCTTTAAAACTTAAAGTTACTTCCTCCAAAAGCCAGATAATAAGAATACTAAGACTGTATATATCTCTAATCTCCCTAAAATCATACAAAAACTCAATAATAACTTACATACTATCGGCAAAGGAACATAGGTATTCAATGGTCCAATCAACCCTAAACCAGGTCCGATATTCCCTAAAGTTGCTGCTACTGCTGAAATTGAACTGATTAAATCTATCCCAAAGGATGTTAGAATCACCGTTGAAATGACAAATACAATTACATATAAGAAGAAGAAACCTAAAATACTGGTAGAGACCTCTTCAGATACAGCTCTATTACCTATCTTTAAAGAGGTAACTGCTCTAGGATGAATCAACTTATATAGCTCTTGGAAGCCTTTTTTCATCAGAGCATAGATTCTAATTACCTTAATCCCACCAGCTGTTGATCCAGCACAGCCACCAATAAACATTAAGATAAGTAATATACCTCTAGAGAAGGGTGGCCAGATATCATAATCTACTGTAGCAAATCCAGCAGTACTAATAATTGATGTAACCTGAAAGGCAGCATAATTTAATGATTCAGCTAATGAACGATAGACTTGAAATCTTAAGTTAATAGTAATTAAGACAATAGCAGATACTACTATACAAGTGTAGAACTTTAGCTCCTTATCCTTAAATATCGATCTGATATTTCCTGTTAAGAATTGATAATGTAATGTCAAATTGACCCCTGCTAAAAACATAAATACAGCCATAATCCATTCTATCACCGTACTGTTATAAGCCTTAACACTTAAAGTTCTAGAAGAAAATCCACCACTAGAAATAGTACCAAAAGAGTGGATTATCGCATCAAAAAAAGGCATATCATTCATCACTAATAAGATGGTCTGTACAGAAGTTATCACAAGATATACTACCCATAAAGTCTTAGCTGTCTCCCGAATTCTAGGTTTTAACCTATCATGTACTGGTCCAGGTGCCTCTGCTTTAAATAATTGCATCGAACCAGCCAATTCTGGTAGGATTGCAATAGACATCACAATTATCCCCATCCCACCTAGCCAATGCATCCAACTTCTCCAAAAGAGGATCGTATGGGATAGACTCTCTAAAGACATAATTACCGTTGCTCCTGTAGTAGTAAAGCCACTGACACTCTCAAAAAAAGCATCAACAAAATTATCAAAGACACCTGCTAACATAAAGGGGATAGCCCCAAAGATAGAGATGGCTATCCATCCTAAAGTAACAACTGCAAATCCTTCCCGATGCCTAATCTCTTCATTACTCTCTGTTGCTCTACTTAAAATTCTACCAATACTGATAGTAAAACCCATAGTTACAATAAAAGCTACTCCATCGACCTCTTTATAATATAAAGCTACAAAGATAGGTACTAACATACTGACTCCAATAAAGATTAACAGAGTTCCTAACATATTAAAGACAATCTTTAATCTCATTTAATCACCCCCTAGCAGAAGAGTTGACAGTTGTACAGTGTACAGTTAAAAAATTAGGTACCTATATTTTATAATTTAACTGTCCCTATGTGTCTACCCTCAGTCTTTAAAAGACAAACCTTTGGTAGTAGTCTCTAATAAGACTTATCGAATAAGCCACTGCAAACTATACACTATTAATTAAAATATCCTGTAATATCTCCCTTAACAGCCAAAGATAATACCACCAACCTATCACCACGTTGTAGCCTGCTTTCTCCTTTAGGGATAATCACATTCTTATCTCTTTTAATTAAAGCCACAATTAAATCAGAAGGCAACTCTAAATTAGCAAGCTTGCTAGACTTTTTAACTCTAACCTCAGATACGTTTACTTGACCTTCAAAGATTGTATTATTTCCAACTTGTCCTTGATAGAAGTAATCTAGAATAGTGTCTACTACACTAGCTGAAGGACTAATAATATGGTCTATATCTGAAAGATCTGTTAAATATGTATAGTTGATATCCTTTACTACAGCAATTGAATTCTTTACTCCCAACTTTTTAGCTAGATTAGCCATCAACATATTAGCTTCATCACTCTCACCAGCTGCTATAAAGGCATCTGATTTAGCTACCCCTTCTTCCTTTAATAGATCTATATCGGTTCCCTTACCCTCTAACACCAATATATCAACTAAGTTCTCAGCTAACTCTTCACATCTTCTTCTATCTTCTTCAATAATAGTAACTACGGAATTTTTTGAAAAATATTCTGCTAATTGGTAATTTATCTCTCCACCTCCAACTAGAACTATCTTCTCTTTATCAGTAGAATGATAATTGACCAGTTGAGTCAACTTTCCTCTAAAGCCCTTTTGACAGATAATAAAGACTGTATCTCCAGGATAAATCTTATCCCTTCCTTTAGGAATAATTACTCGCCCTTTTCTCAAAATAGCCAATATTAATGAATCCTCAGGTAATTTTAAATTATCTAAATTATTGTAAGCAAAACTACTTTGGTGAGAGATATTAAATTTAGATATTTGTACTCTCTTATCCATAAAGTTATCAATCTCTAATTCCATTCCTGGTCTAATTACACCTTTGATTCTTTTAATTACTTTGGCAAAAGGATTAACTACCAAATCCAATTTAAAATCTTGATGCTGTATCTTATAATCTAGGTTTCTTATCTCTTTAACTTGCACCACTACATTAGGTATCCCTAAGCTCTTACCATAAATTCCTGTCAATAAATTCTCATAATCATTGTTAGTAATTGCAATTAATAGATTGGTCTTATCTGTAGCAACCTCTTTTAAAAGTGATATATCTGTTCCCCTCCCCTTTAAGGCTAAAACATCTACCCTCTCTTGAATCTGCTTTAGATAATAATCATCTTCTTCAATTACTACTATATTCTGACCAGTCTTAATCAAAGGTTCAGCAAGTTGTACACTTACTTCATTTCCTCCAATGATGATTATCTGTTTATTGGAATTAGCAAGCCCAGTAGTTGCTTTCTTAATCTTACTTACTACTTCTTTCATAATAATCTATCCCTTCTAATTATTACTACTATCAATTTATGCTAGAAGAAGAGGGAAAATAACCAAAAGAAAAAGAGGATTGAAAATTCAATCCTCTTTACTCACTAACCTTTACTTTGCACTTCTTCCCTTGCCATAAAGTCTCTTCCACTTCTATCTGATAATCCTGATTTAAACCCTTTAGCATCCCTTCTATTGGGTCTAAACAATAAATATCACATGGAGGACCTGCACCAACCTCCTTAGCCATAGCAGCTAGCTTACAACTATTAGCCTTTGCTAAGAATCCTTTATTATCTTCTTTGATTTTCCAGAAAGTACAGTTAAATAGTTCTGAAATTTTAGTAAAGACCTCCTCAGGGCTGCTCACCCCAAAGTTTTTTGCCTTCTCAGCTCCAAATAATATCTGCTCCTTTCTTCTCTTCTCAGTTACCTTCTCCAAGATTCCTTCTTCACTAAAACGAAATAGAGAATCTACCAAAGCACCTGCATAAGCAAACTCTAAAAATTTGACTCTTGCCTCTAACTTGATAATACTCCCTCCTCATCAATCAATTTAATTAGGTGTACATTAATAAATATGTTATTTATTAGTATCTGATTAATCATAGAATAAAATTTTCCTCCGACTTTAACAAGAAAAACAGCAAAATATAAAGAAGAAACTGGGTGTGTTTGACCTTCTAAAAGCAATAACAAGGAAAAATTTACAAAACATAATTAAAAGAATAGTAAAATATATATGAGGTTGTAAGTTACTAGATTAACAAGGAGGTACAGATATGTCTTTATCAGATCTTGAAGATCGTTTAGAAGAATTAAAGGACAAAGATGTATTAATGATATTAAAACCTGGACAATTAAATATTCTTGGACAGGTCTTTAGACCTATCTTATGTGCTAAAATTGTAAAAGTTAGTGATAAATATATAGAATTGAAGAATGTAAATATTAAGATGTCAAATGCACCAGAATTTATCTTTCCAACACCCTTATTAATACCTATGGAGAAGATTGCTATCGTTTCTCCTTTTGATTCTGATACTAGATTTGCTTTAATATAAAAAATAGCAAGGAGGTTAATAAAATGTCAAATATTATAGATAGATTAGAAGAAAGTCTTGGTAAGAAGACTATAGTTATTTTAGAAACTTTCCCTTTCTTTATGGTAGGAACTTTACAGCAAGCTGCTGATGATCATATTATAGTAAAACCAAACTTTGGAGTGCCTGTTGAATTAAGAGATATTCCCTTTACTATAGTTCTAGAAAATATTGTTGCTATCTTCCCAGAAGATGAACAAAATCAAATTCCTACTCCTGCTAAATTTGGTATGACCAATAATCAAAATTATGGAAATGGGTGATAGTATGCTAAGAAAATATAGTGTTGTAGCAATACAGATACCTATTGTCTATAATAAGTTTGGTGACCATGATCCTAATGGTATGCTCTATGTTTTAGAAGAAAAAGAAGAACAAATCATAGCTCTAGTAAACGAGTTCGGTTTAATTCCTATTGATCTTGTTGAACCTTTAATCTTGAGAGCAAATCAAGGTGATAAGGTTGAAATCAAATTTACAAATAAGCTTGATTTTCCTGCTTCTATGAATTTAAAGGGGCTAGATTATGATGTTAAGACCTCTGATGGTGCTTTTGTAGGAAGAAACCCTAATACCACTGTTCCTCCTACAAAGTCTATCATCTATGAATTTGAAGCTAATACCCAAGGGGCATTTCAATTTAGTGATTTAGCTAATCCCCTTAGTTCTGAACTAGGAAGTAACCTTCATGGACTTTTTGGAGGATTTATAGTAGAACCCCCTGGCTCTACTTGGACTGATCCTCAAACTGGGAAACCTGTCGAGAGTGGAGCAATAGTTGATATCCATAATCCTTTCTTGCCTGATTTTAGAGAGGCAGTTATCGTCTTTCATGATGAACCTGCTATAAAAGCTAAAGATGGGAATCCACCCTTAGATCCAATTACGGGTCTACCACAATCTACCCATGCTATCAACTATAGAGCTGAACCTATGCGTAATAGAAAGAGATTAATAGAAGAAGGAGAAGTATGTGAAGGATGTATAGGTGAAGAAGTTCACCATGATTCCTGGGCCTTTGGAGATCCTGCTACACCAATTCCTAGAGCTTATATAAGTGATCCTATGAGATTCCATGTTATACATGGTGGAGTTAAGGAGACTCATATCTTTCACCTTCATGTTCATCAATGGCTATCAGAGATCAATGATCCCCATTCAGAATTAAATGATTCAAGAGAAATAAGCCCTCAACAGACAATTACCTTTGATGTTCTTTATGGAGCAGGTAGTTTACATGGAGCTTATGGAGACTCTATCTACCACTGCCACCTGTACCCCCATTTTGGAGAAGGAATGTGGGGGATCTTTAGAACCCATGATGTTTTAGAGAATGGAGAAGGTAGGTTTTATCCTGATGGAAGACCAATTCAACCATTAATCCCATTACCTGATAGACCCTTACCACCAGAGCCTACTCCAGAGAGACCTGGTTTTCCTCTCTTTATTCCTGGAGAGGTTGGTCAACTCTCGCCACTACCACCTCTAGGATTTAATAGAGATTTTGAACCTACCCAACTAGAGGCCAACGCTTTTGATAAGAATCCAGTTCCTGGAGCACCTTTTGTCAACCCTTGCCCCGAAGATGTACCAGTTAGAAGGTATGATATAGTTGCTATGGAGATACCTATTATTTATAATGATGCTAAATGGTTTGACCCACAAGGTAGATTATACGTATTAGCAGAAGATGAAGAGGACATTAGAGCAGGAATTAAAGAACCAGAGCCATTATTTATCAGATCAAATGCTGGAGAGTGTATTGAGATTCATCTAACCAATAAACTACCTGAAACAATTGGGGGAAATGCTTTTCAGACTTTAGAAGAAACTCCCTTCTGTGGAGCCCATGTCCATTTTGTTAAATTTGATGTAATAGCTGCTGATGGTGCAAATGTAGGATGGAATTACTTAAGTTGTGTAGCCCATGGTGAAACTGGAATCTATAGATGGTTTGCTGATACTGAATTAAAGACCGTCTTCTTCCATGATCATCTTTTCGCCCAATCCCATCAACATCATGGAGTATTTGCTTCCCTATTAGTGGAAGCAGAAGGATCTAACTTCAAAAATTCCTTTACTGGTGAACCTTTAACTGCTGGTACAGAAGCAACCATAGAGAATCCTTTCATACCAGACTTTAGAGAATATTGCTTAGCAGTTCATGATTTTGTTCCTCTCTTTGATGGAGATGGTAATCCTCTAAATCCACCTAATGTACCTGGCTCTTTAGATGATTTTGGGGTTATGGCTTTTAATTATAGAAATGAACCCTTCCAGATTAGAGGTGGTGATCCAGCCTATGTCTTCAGTTCATGGGTACATGGTGATCCAGCTACTCCTGTATTTCAAGGATATAAAGGTGACCCAGCTAGAATCAGGCTAATTGACGGTGCTTTTGAAGAGTCCCATGCAATAAACATTCATCGTGAGTATTGGCATAGAGATAGAAGAAATTTAAATTCTTCTCTGACTCAGGCACAACATATTGGAATATCAGAAGCCTTTAACTTTGAATTTTCCCTTGAAGGTGGATCTCATAATGAAGATTTTGATCTTATGTATAACTCGGCTGGATTAGATGACTTATGGTTAGGATGTTGGGGATTGATTAGAGTTAGAGGTAGAAGAGTTCCTTTCTTAAAACCATTATCTGATCGTGATCCTTTAGAAGAAAGAACTCTACCCTTACCAGAAAAAACTGGAACTCCACCTCCTAAAGCAATTAATACTACTAATCCTCATCCAGAGAATACACCAATTAGAAAATATCATATAGCAGCTATCCAGCACCCTATTATCTATAATCAATATAATGATCATGATCCTTTTGGAATGGTCTTTGTCCCAGTTGATAAAATCAATGAAATCTATACAGTAGATTATAATCCTAAGCCTCTTATTATTAGAGGAAATATTGGAGATTGTATTGAAGTTACTTTGACAAACATGATGCCAGAAACTATTGAAGATCATCCTCACCCTGAAGTTGCTGTAGAAGAAGAATGGCCCTATTCACCAAGAGTATCACTCCACCCACAATTAGTAGACTATGAGATTCTTAACTCTGATGGTGCTACAATAGGATTTAATCCTGACCAGACTGTAGGTCCTGGAGAGAGCATAACCTATAGGTGGTATCTATCTAAACCTGTAGGAACAACTAACTTAGTAGATTATGGTGATATCAGAAACCACCGCCATCATGGATTATTTGGAGCTCTTATAGTCGAGGCTGAAGGTTCTAATTATCGCGACTCTTCTACTGGTAAATTTACACCCTTTAAGGAACAAGTTGATATTATAAATCCTTTTATTCCAAACTTTCGTGAGTTAGTAATTATCCAACATGATGGGGTGTTTTTAGTCGATAAAAATAATGAGTTGTTACCTAAGTTCTTCTTTAATCCTCCAGATAGTAAAAAGACTGAAGAATTTGATGAAGAAGATCAAGGTATGAAAGCCTTTAACTTAAGAAGTGAACCCTTCTTTAACCGCCTAAAAAATGACCAAGATGTTAATGAAGTATTTAGTTCTTTAGTTCATGGTGACCCATCTACTCCAATTTTCAATCTCTATCCCAAAGACCCAGCCACAGTTCGCCTACTAATGCCTGCTGATAAATCTAGAGCACATAGCTTCTTTATCCATAATCACCTCTATAAACATCAAGCAGAAGATAACTTCACAAATATTATTGGAATTCAAGGTGAGATTACTATTGGAAGAGAGTTGGATAAAAAACTACTCTATGGAGCAGGAGGATTTTTAAATCCATCAGGAGATTTTATGTATAGTTCGGGTCTGATTCGCTGGGATATTGAATTGGGTATGTGGGGAATAATCAGAGTACATTCTTCTATAAATCGTGATTTATTAACTTTAACAGATTAAAATTAATGATTTATTTAACAAAAAACCCCTTACTATAAATTTATAGTAAGGGATTTTTATCATTCAAAGTATCAATAATAAGCTTATCTAATATTAGTAAATATTAATATCATCTACATTAATGTGATCCCAGCCACCTGTAAAATTATCAACGATTTCGATATAAACTCTTTCTCCAGCGAAGTCTGGATAATTCCAAGTATATCTATGCTACTTTCATCATCAGCAAATTGATCATTTATACTTCTTACAATTTCATAACCATCAGAAGCTCTAACTAATCTGATGTATAAAAAAGAAGAGCAAATCAATCTGCTCTCCAACTTAGTTTCCTTAAATATAATAATAAACAGAAACACCTACGAACATTGCTCAACTTCATTCTCTATCTTCTCTTTAATTGCTGTCAACATATTTATACTATTTTGGCTGACCTTCTTTTTAAGAATAGGATTTAATAATGGTGCTAACATAGGAATACCAAATTCAAAATCTACAGTTAAAGTAACCTCTGTTCCTTGATTAGTAGATTCTAATCTCCATTCACCTTCAAACTTCTTTAAATCTCCACTTAACTGTTTATAGATAATCTGATACTCATCATCATTAAAATAATCTCTCTCTGTCCAGCATAGCTTTCTGCCATCAATATCAGTCACCCACCTTGTAACTGTTGTGTGATTATTTCTCTCTACTACCTCTACATTAAGTACATCAGGCATAAATTTAGGATAGGACTCCATATCCTTAACTAATTCATATATTTTATCCCTTGCACCTTCTATAATAATATTCTCTTCTACATATGGCATTTTGAACTCATCTCCTGTCTTTATCAACATAGGTTGTTGAATAATTATTTTGATTTTCAAATTAAGTTTTTTTAGTTTATCTTTTATGTTTTTGGAAAAGTAAGCGGTATATGATATTAAGTAGAAATTGATTATAATTAATCAAATTTAGATAATAGCAGAAAAATTAATGAATAGTACTAGTGTTTTTCCTGATTGTGATGATTTTTTGCCTACTTTTTTATCTATGGAAAAAAGGTAGGTCGCCATTAGGCGAAACCTAATTAAAAAATTGTGGTTAAAAATGTAAATATAGATATTAAATTTTATTTATTCAACAGGGTACAAAAATAAAATATTGTTTAATGGGGATATTGTATAAATTCTTATACTTAACTCGCTAATTCTACTACCTTAGCTAATGCATTCTCTAAAACATCAACGACTTTATCTAGTTCCTCACGACTAATAATTAAAGGTGGTTCTAATCTAATTACTTTCTGCTGATTTAAGGTATAAGCTACTACAACACCTGCTTCAAATAATTCACTTATCAGCAATCCTCCATAGCTCTCATGTTGAAATTCAATCCCTATCATCAACCCTTTACCTCTAACATCATTGATAATCCCAGGATAATTCTTTACAAGTTCTTTTAGACGATTCAATAAGTACTCTCCAGACTCTGCAGCTTTCTGTACCAATTCTTTCTTTTCTATTGCATTCAAAGTAGCAATTGCAGCACGACAAGCTAGTGGATTACCTCCAAAGGTAGATGTATGCATGAAAGGAGATTCATTGAATACCTCCCAAACCTCTGGTGTAGCTATAAAAGCTCCAACTGGCATTACACCTCCACCTAAGGCTTTGGCAGTTGTTAGTATATCTGGAACTATATCATAATGCTCACAAGCAAACATCTTGCCAGTTCTTCCTATCCCTGTCTGAATCTCATCTAAGATAAGTAAAGCACCGTAATTATCACAAAGCTCTCTTACTCCTACTAAATAATCTTCAGGGGGTAAAATGATCCCGCCTTCTCCTTGTATTGGCTCTAAAATTACTGCTGCTGTATCATGGTTAATACTCTTGGACAAATCTCCTAAATCCCCAAAGATAACATGGTCTATATTAGGCAATAATGGTTTAAAGGGATTTCTAAAGACATCTCTTCCTGTTACACTTAAAGAACCTAAAGATTTACCATGAAAAGAGTTGACTGCTGCAATAATTCTATTCTTGCCAGTAGCCATTTTAGCTAGCTTTAATGCCCCCTCTACTGCTTCAGTTCCACTATTACAGATAAAAGAGTATTGTAGTCTGCCTGGTGTAACCTCTGCCAACCTTCTAGCTAACTGCCCCAAAGCCTGATTAAATAAGACCTTTGAAGACAGTGGCATCAAGTCTAACTGCTCCTTTACTGCTTCTATCACCTCTGGTGGTCGGTGACCTAAAGCAAAGGTCCCGTATCCCCCTAAACAGTCAATATATTTATTTCCCTCTATATCTTCAATAATGGTTCCTGAGGTCTTCCACTCTAAAGTATCTAACCCCATAATTTTGAATAATTTTGCCATACCTAAGTTTACATGATTTTCATAATCAACAATAGTCTCAGTGATTACATTCTTCATAGAGATTCCTCCTTTTCCATTCTTATCTATTATGGGATTAAACTTTGAATTTTATACACTACTAAATTAATTTTTTACGGAGATTAGGTAATATAAGGAAATAGATATAGTATCTTTTATCAATCTTTAGCATAATTATCAAAGGATAAAGGATTGTTATTTACAATATTTTTTAGTATGATATTTATAGGCGATATTATAATTAATCAGAAAGGGTGTGATCTTATTAAATCAAAATTCCTTATATTATTACTTATGATAGTTATGACATTGATTACAACTTCATGTGGAGCATCATATGAACGTAAAGAGGTAGCTTTAAATTCAGCAATTCAACCAAGAACATCGTTATCCTATGATAAAGCTGAAGTAATGGAAGAATCTAAGGTAATGAAGAGTGTTGAAGTTGAAACACCTACTGTAGAACGGAAGATAATTAGAAATGCCAATTTAAATTTAGAGATCAGAGATCTATCAAATATCTCTGAAAAGGTTAACAAAATTATCAATAGTCACCAAGGATTCATTGCTAATTCTCGTAAGTGGACTGGATATAATAATCGTAAATTTTATAACTTTACTTTAAGAGTACCTGAAGAAGAATTTGAAGTTACACTTTCAGAACTATCACAATTAGGTAAGCTACTAAGAGAAGAGCTTAGTGGTCAAGATATAACTAAAGAGTATATTGACATTCAAGCAAGATTAAATAACTTTAAAGCCCAAGAAGAGAGATATTTAGAATTATTAGATAAAGCAAAGGATGTCAAAGATATTCTAGAGGTTGAGAGGGAGTTAAATCGTGTTAGAATTAATATAGAACAACTTGAAGGAACTATCAAATACTATGATAATCAAATCAGTCTAGCCACTATTAGAGTCAATATCAGTGAACCAGAAGCAATCATCAATAATAGCTCTAATCTAGGTTTTCTAAAGAGCTTTAGAGAAGCCTTAAGAAGCTTTATAAAGAGTATCAATCTAATTATCGTCTTAATTGGAGCATTGATTCCATGGTTGATTCTTGTTGCTATTTTAGGATACCTACTTTATAGAATTATTAAAAAAAGAAGAAGCTAATAAAAAATGAGACTCGTTAACGAGTCTCATTTTTTATTAGCTTCTCAATTACTTCCCTAAGTCATTCATCGGTAGATTAAATAAGAGTCCATTATCCCCACCCATAATCTGTGGTAATTCTCCGTTCCAATTCTCTACAAAAACCCTTTGATTTTCAAGCTCTTGTAGTTTAATTTGGAACTCTAAACTTTCAGACATCAACTTGGCAGCTTTAGCCTTAGCTTCTGCAGCTTCAATCTCCTTTTGATTGATTATCTGCTGTGCTCTAAGCTCTGCCTTAGCTTTAGCTTCTGCTTCTTCAATTAAACGTTGATTAGCTACCCTTTGAGCTTCTAAAGCCTTCTCTTCTTTAAACTTCTTATCGATAGCTTCTTGAATTTGGGAGTTAAGATACTCAATATCACCCTTTAGTCCTAACACAGTAATGGTAATTCCTCTCTCTTCAAAGTATGGGATTACTTCTGCTCTAACTTCATTGATAATTTCTGCCTTCTTTTCAATAATTTCAGCCATAGTCAACTTTCCTGAATTGGAGACAAAGGCACTCTCCACCATTGCTCTAATCTCTGTATCCATGATATAACTTAAATCTTTATTATTATAACGGTATAAGAACTTAGCAGCATCCTGTTCGTCTATTTGAGCCGAAGCATTTACACCTACCATAAAGGAGATACTCTCCTTACTCTCTGCAATAATCCCTTCATTCTTACTAGAAGTTCCTGTATCTGGACTTTGAGTCCATTCACGGGTAACTGGTGACCTATCAACTAAAATTAATCTAGCTGAATCTCTCCACTGACCTTGATTATTAAAGCGACCTGTCTGTACCCATCTTTGAGGAATCTCTATCTCCTTAGTTGGAACCTTTCGTTCCTCTAAATAACTTTCAGACATAAACTCCTGTTGATTAGCTTTATTATCACCAACCAATGGAATTAAAAAAGCTGTCTGATGTGGCTCAATTGTCTCAATATGGGGTGTCTTATAGGGGCGAACACATCCTACTAATAATAACATCATCAGTGATAAAAGAACTAACTTTACTCTCTTTCTCATCTAATATCCTCCTATCTTCTTAAGTAAGGCTTTAATCTCTGGTAACATCAGTAATACAACCAAAATAATAGGTATGATCATAAAGTACCCATGTAAGTTATTATATAGCTGATAAGCTACATAACCTGTATCGGTACTACTCATCTGGTACATCGCCATCCTATTGCTAAGTAAAACGTTGATTATATTATCGAGTTCAAAGGAAGCAGTCACTATAATTATACTTAAAACTATCCTCAATAATCTCATCTTATCCTCCTCTTAGACTATTAATATAAGATTCTTAATTAGATTATGATAGTAAAATAATTATATCAAATTATCTTCAGATATAAAAGTAATCAATTTTACTAATCAAACATATTTAACTACTAATATTAATAAATTTAATTGGGGATTGATTGTATTACAAAAAGATAAGGGAATTATGTTATTTTAATATTTGTATAAATCAATTATCCATCATCTCTAAAAAGCTATAGTTTTAAAAAAAGAGCCAGCTCAGTAAGCTGACCCCTAAATAATATATTTATAACTTATTCATAATCTCTTTAGCAACCTTTTGAGCAGTAAATCCAAACTTATCAGCAACCTCTTTACCTGGGCCACTCGCTCCAAAGGTATCGATACTTACTAAATGGTCACCTTCTCTTAAGAATTGATACCATCCTTGACCTACACCAATCTCCATTGCTACTCTTAAGGAATTTTTAGAACCTAAGACCTGATTTACATAATCTTGACCTTGGGCAGTAAATAATCTTCTTTCAGGTACAGATACTATTCTGACACTCTTACCTTCTTTTTCTAACAAGTCTGCTGTTTCTACTGCTAAAGAAACCTCACTACCACTAGCAATCAATACTATATCAGCATCTTGAGGACCTTTAACTACATAGCCACCTTTATAAATATCACCAGGATTATCCTTCTCAATATGAGGCAGGTTCTGGCGAGTTAAGATTAGAGCTGTTGGTCCATCAGTACGTTCCATAGCTTGAATCCAAGCAACCTTAGTCTCTTCTTCATCAGCAGGTCTAAGTACAGTTAAGTTAGGGATTAATCTTAAGGATTCTGTATGTTCAATTGGTTGATGAGTAGGTCCATCTTCACCTACATAAATAGAATCATGTGTTAATACATAAACCACTGGTTGATTCATCAATGCAGACATTCTAATAGCATTTCTCATATAATCAGAAAAGACTAAGAAAGTAGCTACATATGGTCTTAATCCACCATGTAAGGCAATACCATTACCGATAGCTGCCATTGCATGCTCTCTAACACCAAAACGGAAATTACGACCAGCAAACTCGCCTTTTTGAATCTCACCATATTTATCTTGATAAGTCTTATTAGATGGAGCTAAGTCAGCAGAACCACCAACAAAGTACTCTACCTCATCAACAATCTTACTTAAAGTCTTACCAGAAGAAGCTCTACTTGCAATTGGAGCATCTATCTCCAAACCTTCAATTACCTCTCTAAAGTTAGCAGGAAGCTCTAAATTATGAGCTTGGTCCCAAGACTTCTTCAATTCTGGATTTGCTTTAGCCCATTTATTGAATTTCTCTTCCCAAGCTTCTCTTTCTTTTTGAAGTTCTACTCTTTTTTGAGCAAAGAACTCTTTAACCTCTTTAGATACATAGAACTTCTCATCAACTGGTAATCCTAACTTCTCTTTCATTCCTCTAATCTCTTCATCTCCTAGTGGAGAACCATGAGCAGCACTTAAACCTTCCATAGTTGGAGCACCAAAACCGATAGCAGTCTTAGCAACAATTAAAGTTGGCTTATCAGCTACCTTCTTACCTTCTTCAATTGCAGCTTTGATAGACTCAAAGTCATGACCATCTACCCCATCAACCACATGCCATCCTTGAGCTCTAAAGCGAGCAGGTACATCCTCTGTAAAGGTAATATCTGTACTACCACCAATAGAGATGTCATTGTCATCATAGATAGCGATTAATTTACCCAATCCTAAATGTCCAGCTAAAGAGGCAGCTTCATAAACGATACCTTCCATCATACCTCCATCACCAGTTAATGTATATGTATAGTGATCAACAATAGTATCTTCTTCAGTATTATATCTTTCTGCCATCATTCTCTCAGCAATTGCCATTCCCACAGCATTAGCAAAACCTTGTCCTAGTGGACCAGTAGTAGTCTCTACACCTGGAGTATGACCATATTCAGGATGCCCTGGAGTTTTAGAGTCTAATTGTCTAAAGTCTCTTAAATCATCTAAGCTTACATCATAACCTGATAAATGTAACAAAGAATAAACTAACATAGAACCATGACCAGCTGATAGGATAAATCTATCACGATCAGCCCATTCTGGAGCCTTAGGGTCATATTTCATCACCTCTCCATAAAGCACCGCACCAATATCAGCACATCCTAGTGGTAAACCTGGATGACCAGAATTAGCTTCTTGTACACCATCTGCTGATAAACCTCTAATTACATCAGCCACTTGTTTTAACATTTTATAATCCCCCTCTATAATTGTTCTTAGCAGTTACCTACTACTAGCTTGTCCATCTTATCATAACTGACCAATAGCAAATAACGACTTAATAATAAGCTATAATAATTTAACTTTCATTATATAGTATTACCAAATTAAAAAATTTAATGATTTTTTATGTTTTAGAGATAATGTAATTCAATATTATTATGTATATGATTTTTTATATTTACTACTCTTCTCAGGTATATATTGTATCAAAAGCCACTAACAAGTCAAGATAAATATTAAGTTATTATCTTATTCTTCAATTTTTAAATATAAATAAAAAACAATTATAGAAAAATATTGATATTTAATTACCTGAAAGAATTTTTCCTTATAACCCATCACCTAATTTTCCTATTTATGCTTCTTCAAAATTTAACCATTTAACAGGAATCAAATGGATCATCAACAAATAATAGGAATATAAGATATGTTAATAATATTAGAAGGAGGAAGGATAATATTTCACTTTAGACTTGAGCATCTATATAGATTTGTGAATCTAAAATGAAATTTATCCAAAATAATTCCTAGCACCTGCACGTTGTTTTATCTTTTCAGGGTTACTATTAGCATAATCAGAAAATATCTTCAATTGGTTTGATAATTCTTCAATGGATGTATGATGTATAAGCAGACTTATTAGATAAAAACTTCTTCATCCAATTCCACATATTCTCCTGAGGGTTAAGTTCAGGAGAATATGGAGGTTGGAATAATAGAAATAAATGATCTTTATTTTTGCGAACAAATTTCTTTACTAGATCTGCTCTATGAATACTAGCATTATCTAAAAGTACAAAAGTTTTTTCTATACCTCTTTGATGGTCATATTCTAATAATTTTTCTAAAAAAGAAATAATTTCTGTAGCACAGATTGAAATAGAATCTTTTGTTCCTTTTTTATATTTTTCATAGAGGAAATAGAAATCTCTTAATACTTCAGTAGCACCTATGATATTAAGACCTTT
>NZ_LWDV01000008.1:556778-586267 GCF_001693735.1 Orenia metallireducens | reverse complement strand
TTGTAGTATCAACGCCGTTATAACACATAATAACTGCCATTAATACAGAATTAGTATATTTACTTGAAGTTTCAGAGGCTAATTGTTGTAATTCTTCAATAGTATATCTGTGTAATGTTTTAACTTCAATGAATTTTCTGCCCATTTATAATAGCTCCTTTATATATAAGTTAGCTTAATTATAAATCTTTTTGGGCAAGATTAATACTGGAAAATTTCAGTCTAAGTTCACGAGACTATATATTCTTCTAATATTACAAGAAGTTAAAATTAATAAATCTAAGATTAAAATAGTTAGCCAGCTAAGTAAATAACAGAGGTGATTTATTTTGTACAATAATTCTATATTCCATCTATTAATTCAAGTTGCTAAAGCCAACCACCAACAAATCCACAAATTACTACAGAATCTCTTAATTTAGCCCTGCCACAATGGCTAAGATGGTTAAAAGAATGGAAAAATGAGGATTTATAATTAAGAAACAAGATTCTGAAGATTTAAGAAAGAACAGAAACAACGCTTGGCAATTGCTAGAACCTTGGCTCTTAAGCCACCTATTCTTATTTTTGATGATAGTACTAGTGCAGTTGATATGAAAACAGAAGCACTGATACTCAAAGCTTTAACAAAGAATATAAAAAATCAAACCAATATCATTGTTGCTCAAAGAATCAGTACAATTATGAATGCTGATAAAATCTTAGTTTTAGAAGATGGTAAAATTACAGCAATAGGAACCCATGAAGAACTACTTACAGAAAGTAAAGTATACCAAGATATATTCGAGTCTCAATTTGGAGAAGAGAAAGCAAATCATGGCTAAAAAAGTCCACTTCGCCCTGACAGTTCTAAAAGAGATGGGTTAACTCATAAAAGAAAAACTAAAAATACTCAAAAGATCCTTTATAAGCTTAGGAATTACTTAAAGGAGAATTGCTTAGGTATAATTACAGTTTTCATTTCAGTAACTCTAGGAACTATCAGTAGCCTATTGGGTCCATACTTAATGGGAAAAGCAATAGACCCCGTTGTCCTTAAAGAAGGGATCACAAAGCTAGCTAAAATCTCATTACTAATATTAGTTTTATATATAGCGGTATCTCTCTTTACTTTTTAACTGAAGAAAACATTAAAGGAGAGGTTATCTTTAAAAAAGTAATACAATAAAGAGATATTGCGACACTTTCTGTTAATGGACAATTTACAATTGATAATGTACAATTAGAATATTTTAATTGAATTAGAACAACTTATTAACATAAAAAAGAGCAGACACAAAGTCTACTCTCTCCTAATCTCAAACTTTATACTTCAATTATCTCTTCTTTCTCTTCACCATGAAGAATTCTTGCAAATAACCCTTTAATAAAGCTGGAGATATCATCAACAATAGAATACATTGCTGGAATAACTACCAATGTTAAAATAGTGGAAAAGGTCAATCCAGCAACTACCACTACTGCCATTGGCTGCTGTGATTCTGCCCCTTCACCTAAGCCTAATGCCATTGGCAACATTCCTAATACCGTGGTTAAAGTAGTCATCATAATCGGTCTTAGACGGATTGGTCCAGCATTTAAAATAGCTTCTTCTCTGCTTTCGTAATTGCGACGGGTATTGATATAGTCGATTAACACAATCGCATTATTAACAACGATACCAGCCAACATAATCATCCCAATAATCCCTGGAACACTAAGGGGTACTCCTACAATTGCCAAACCTAATATTGCTCCAATCAAAGCTAATGGAACTGTAAACATGATTGTAAATGGATGTACCAGAGACTCAAATTGGGCTGCCATTACCATATATACCAAGACAACAGCTAAGATCAATGCCAATGCCAGGTCACCAAAGGATTCCTGCATATCCTTAGCTTGACCAGCATATTCAATGGTATATCCATCAGGAATATTTAGCTTATTTATTCTTACTTCAATATCCTTCTGTACTTCACTTAGGCTTCGCTTATAGAGTTGAACACCTACAGTAACCATTCTCTCTTGTGAATGACGGTCAATTTTATTTGGTCCCTTTGCCAATCCTATATCAGCAACCTCTGCTAAAGTTACTGTTACACCTGTTGGTGAGATTAACTTCAAATCCTTTAATTTATTAATACTATCTACTTGCTTATCCTGTAATTGTACTCTAACATCAAACTCTTCCCCTGCCTCTTTATATTGGGTTATAACATTACCCTTGACAGCATTCTTGATATTAAAAGCAATTTGAGATTCACTAAATCCTAATTCCTTAGCAACCCTTCTGTCAATAACAACTTGTATCTCAGGTCTACTCTTACTTATAGACAACTCAACATTTCTTGCACCTTCTACTTGTTTTGCCTCTTTAACTATCTTATCACCGAAATTAATCAGAGTTTCTAAATCAGGTCCTTGAAGTCTAACCTCAATTGGAGAACCGTCATCACCTCCACCCATAATAGAACTCTGTGGAGTAACTTTGATATCTGCCCCAGCAATATTTCTAACCTTTCCTCTTAACTCCTCAACAACATCAACGGTACTACGGTTTCTCTTATCTAACTCTACCAACTCCACTGATATATCAGCTTCATTAGTATTGGTACTTTCTAAACCAATCATATTAGTACCACCAAGACGTGAATAAATTATATCAACTTCAGGAATCTCTTCTATATAATCTTCAACTCGATTTAATACCTCTTCAGTCTCTTCTAACCTCTCTCCTTGGGGTAACTTAATAGTAACATTAAAGGTTCCTCTATCACTATCTGGTATAAATTCAGACTTTAGTGGGATTATTCCTGTTTTTAACCCAGCTCCAAAAAGAATAATTCCTAATACCATAACTACTACTAATATATATCTCATCTTTAAAGCCCTCTTTAAAAGGCTACGATAAGCTCTAGTAATAGCTCCAAATTGGAACTCTTGACCCTCTTCACTAAACTGCTTCTTAACTTTAAGTAGCTTAGAAGATAACATTGGAATTAAAGTCAATGCCATTATTAAAGAGGCTACCAAAGAGAAGGTAACTGTCAAAGCGAAGGAACCAAACAATTGAGAAGCTAAACCCTCTACAAAGACAAGAGGCAAGAATACTGCTCCTGTAGTCAAAGTAGAAGCCAAAATAGCTGTACCTACCTCAGCAGTTCCCTTCTTAGCAGCTTCAATTCTACTTTCTGATTCTTGACGGTGGCGATAGATATTCTCAAGAACTACAATCGCATTATCTACTAGCATTCCTACCCCTAATGCCACCGCACCTAAGGTCATTAAATTCAAGGTTAAATCAGCAAAATACATTAAGATAAAGGCTGTAATAATAGAGATAGGAATTGTAGTTGCAATAATGAAGGTACTTCTAATGTCTCTTAAGAAGATGAATAAGATTATTATAGCCAAGATAGCACCTTGTATTGCACTCTTTTTAACATTATTAACTGCATCTTCAATAAAGGTCGCTTGATTCATAACTATCTTTACTTCTATCTCGCCTTGTAATTTATCTTTTATCTTCTCTAATTCCTTCTTAACAGCAGTTGCTACCTTTACAGTATTTGTTCCACTCTGCTTCTGAATTACTAAACCGATACTTGCCTCCCCATTCAAGTAAGCATAAGTGTTGACCTCTTTATAAGTATCCTCTACAGTAGCTACATCAGCTAAGGCAATCTTCTGCCCTTGAGGAGTTAATATCTCTAACTCTTTTATCTCATCAACACTAGTAAATTCTCCTACTGTCTTTACTAAAAGTTTCTTATTACCATATTCTAAAGAACCACCAGATAGGTTTAAATTCCCTTGACTTATACTTGCTGATAAAGAGTCCAAACTCAATCCGTAAGACAATAACCTCTCTTGATCAACATTAATCTGAATTTCCCTCTCTCTTCCACCAGTGATATTAGCAGAAGCTACACCAGAGATTCTCTCTAAATTAGGCTTAATCTTATCCTCAGCAATCTTCTTTAACTTCTCTAAACTACCACCTGAGATAGCAATCTGCATAATTGGCATCTGGCTAGGGTCAAATTTAAGCACCATCGGTTTACTTGCATCTTCTGGTAAATACTCTTCAATCCTATCTATCTTCTCTCTCATGTCTAAGGTAGCAAAGTCCATATCTGTCCCCCAATTAAGGGCCATTAAAACCATAGAACTACCTTCACTAGATGTTGAGAATAATTCATCTATATTATCAACAGTAGCCATAGACTCTTCTATTGGGCGGGTTACTGTCTTTTCAATCTCTTCTGGATCTGCTCCAGTATAATTTGTTATAACAGCTACATATGGTAAATTCATCTCTGGGAACAGGTCAATAGGTAGTTTAGTTAGGGATACCACTCCTATCAACATTATCGCCAGAACTACCATAGTTATTGTAACTGGTCGTTCAACAGAAAAATCTGATAATTTCATTATTTATCACCTCGATTTACTACCTCAACTTTAGTATCAGCTTTAATATCTTCTTGACCTTTAACAATTACTTGATCACCTGCTTGAATTCCTTCTAAAACAATAGCTTCTTTAGCAGTTGCCAATCCTATCTTTACTTCTTTTCTAATGGCTATATTATCTTTAATAATATAGACATATTCTAAGCCATTTTCACTTAATATTGCTGCTTGAGGAATAACCACCTGTCCGGAACTTATATTTGCTTTAAATTTGATCTCTCCATACATTCCTGCTTTGATTATATTTGACTTGTTGTCAATAACAACCTCTACTGGAAAACTCCTCTTAACTTTATCTGCAACAGGACTAATACTCTTAACCTTTCCAACAAACTCTTTATTTAAAGCGTTGAAATTAACCTTTACTTCATCACCAACATTAACCTTATTTACATTACTTTCACTTATATAAGCAATAGTTTTGATCTTATCAATATCGACAATAGCTACTACAGGTTGCATACCTGCTATCTCTCCAGCCTCAACATTAACCTTAACAATAATTCCAGAGATAGGTGCAGTAATTTCTGTATGATCTAATTGTAGTTTAGCTGACTTCAAATTAGATTCAGCCTGTTCTACTTGAGCTTCTAATGCCTTAATCTCCTCTTTAGTTGAAGGGTTTTTAGCTAATGTTAATTCTTGTTTGGCTGATTCATAACTACTTTTAGCAGTTACATATTGAACTTTAATTGTTTCTAATTGCTGCTCTGAGATAATCTCTTGCTCATATAATTTTTTCTGCCTTTCATAAGATTTTTTGGTCTGTTCATAATTGCTTTTAGCTTGTTCAAGCTGGGCTCTTAATTGAGCTAACCGCTCTTCTCTAGTCCCTTTTAAAAGCTTCTCTAGATTAGCTTGAGCAGCCTGCAGCCCTGCTTTTGCTTGTTCAACTTGAATCAAGATATTTTCCTTGTCTAAAGTCAATAATTTATCACCTTTATTTACTTTATCACCTATAGATACATAAACCTTTCCTACTTCCCCTTGTAATTGTGGAGTTACCTGTATTGATTTAATAGGCTCAGCTTGAGCTGCTGCTGTAATATATTCAACTAATTCTCCTGTTTTAGCCTCTAAAACCTCTACGGGAACTTTAACCTCTTTTTCAACCTGCTTAATTCCTTCTGTCATATTTGTGGTAGCTTTCTCCTTACCACATCCCACAAACAATAAGCTTATCACACTTATAATTAAAACTAACATAACTAACTTATTAGATCTATCTTTAAACTCCATCATCATACCCCCTTATATTAATCAATAACCTTAGCCATTACTCTTTCTAAATTGACCACGGCTAAATTATAATCATAAATAGCTTGATAATAATCAGTCTGCACTTCTTGTAAGGTAGTCTGTGCATTAAGTACATCAAAACTAGTTATGATTCCTTCTTGATACTTCAATTCTGTATCGTTTAAATTCTTTTTAGATTCTTCCAAACTCAACTTCATTAACTCAATACTTTTCTTAGCTTCAGATAATTTTAATAAACTCTGCTTAATCTCTAACTCAATTCCATCTCTAGCTTGTTTTTTATCAATCTGAAACTTTTCTAACTCTTTTTCAGTCTGTTTAATCTTAGATTTCTTAATTCCACCATCAAAAAGCTCATAATTTAACATTAAAGTGACATTCCAATCACCATCACCAATCTCCAACTTATCACTTTGAGTGCTATAGCTACTTGCTAAGCTTATAGTAGGATATTTGCTTCCTTTTACAGCATCTAAACCAAGCTCTAATTTATCCTCTGTTAAGTCTAATAACTTAAACTCTATTCTATTAGCAAAGGCATACTCTTTAACCTCTTCTTCAGTTAATTGCACCTCTTGCCAATTTAGTTCATCATTTAATTCTAAAATCACATTATCTTCTAGACTCAAGGTATTCTTTAAAGCAAGCTTAGCTAATTTCAAACCATTTTCAGCTTTCAATAAACCTTGCTGACCTCTAATCAAATTTATTCTTGCTTGTAAAACTTCAGTATTGGTAAAGATTCCAACTTCTTTATTTGCTTGCGCAATCTCTACATATCTCTCTATCTTGTTTATGTTCTGCTTACTTAATTCAACCATCTTTTTAGCTTGAAGTATATTATAATATTGGGTAAGCACCTCTTCTCTTAGCTGATGTTGCTTCTGCTTAAGGTTTAATTCTGCCATCTCTACATCTTTTTGGGCTTGCTCATATCCTATTCTTATCTGTCCTCCCATATAAAGAGGATACTGTAATCCTAACTGAAAAGAATAACTATTAGGAGAACCTTCTTTCATTGAAAATGGATTAGTAGTAAAATCAGGTGTTACAGGTGCTTCCCCTAATCTAGTATAACTACTACTTAAATCAACTTTAGGATAAAAAGAAGCTTTGGCTTCAACCAACTTCTCTTTAGCAATCTCTAAATCCTTCTCTAGCTTGACTATTTCAGCATTATTTTTGAATGCCAAATTAATTACTTCTTCTTTACTCAAAGTCATTATATTATTAGATTCAGCAGCATAAATAGTTATAGCACTGAATAATAGACAAATTACTACAGCAACACTTACTTTGTTCTTCATTATATCCCTCCTATTTTTTGACCTACTAGTCGATTATTTATAAAAATTTTAATAATTATCTAGATATCCCCTGTAAAAATATATTGATTATAGTATCTTTTTTAGAAATAATATTAAAATCATTATCATAATGTAAGTGACTATTGAAACTAGTAAGCATTGTTAATAATAAATAAGCCATATCTTTACTATCGACATCTAAGCGAATTTTTTCTTCTTTCTTTCCTTGTTCAATAATCTTAGCAATAAACTCAGCTTGTTTAGTTCTAAAATCCATCAGCTTGTTTTTAAAATTATCATCTATTACAGCTAGCATCCCTTCTTGAAACATCCTAAAGTACTGTCTACCTTTATCAAAAAATTCTAAATATATCATCACTATTAATTTTATTTTTTCAATTATATCATCTTCTTCTTTAATTCTGTTTTCGATCTTACTTGCTAATCTTTGTATCCCTGTCAATATAATCGCTTGAAATAACTCTTTTTTACTATCAAAATACCAATAAACTGTCCCCTTTGCAACTTCTGCTTGATTGGCTATTTGACTAACTGTTGTTTTATGATAACCATTTTCAGAAAATAATTTCAATGCCGCAGTAATTATTCTATCTTTTTTCGATATATCGCCCATTTCTATCCCCCTTCTTCTCATTGACTATCCAGTCAAATAAGAACAAATAAAAAATTGACCCGTTAGTCAATTTTAATTATAACAGGAGAAAAATAATTTGTCAAAACAAAATTTACTAATAATTAAAGATATTTTAATAAATTGGTGCTAGTATAAAATTATTCTTAATTGTTTCTATTGATCAAATTTTAATATAAATCACCAGTTGATAGTGATATTATAACAATTTAGTAACAAGTAGCAAGTTACAGGTAACTAATAATATTATTAGAAAAACTATAGTGATTACTGTTAATATTAATTATTTTTAAAGGAGAGAAAATATAATATACCAAAAATTATTGTATTGCTTTTTATGTTATTGTTTATTATTGGAAGTATAATATTTATCATCTCCAAATCAAAAGGAAAATCAACTATGAGAAATCATAGCTACAGAGCCTAATAGCAGCTTAGACGGTATCAAATATATTATTATATTCTTAGGACTGATTTTAAATATAATAGGATTTAATAACGATAATCAAATAAATGTTAACTATTATAAAAAATCCCCCTCATTAATTAATGAGGGGGATTTAATAACTTTGCAATTTTCACTACTTTTAATTTTAGACTATAAACTAAACTTTGTGCTTGCTCTAAGTTTGCTTCCTACGAGTCTTGCAGACTCTTTGTAATGGAAAAATTCCCGACCGAATTTTTCTACTCTATTTTAGACTTACTTTTATATTTTAGATTATAAACTAGATTTTCTGCTTACTCTAAGTTTGCTCCCTACGAGTTCTTCCGAACTCTTCGTAATGGAAAAATTCCCGACCGAATTTTTCCTATTAACTACATTTCGAATGTCCGCAGCTCATACAGAAATTACATCCTTCCTGCATCCCCATAGAATATTCTCCACAACTTGGACATTTGGCAAAACCATCCTTAAAATCTGCCTCTTCTTTCTGTTTCATCTCTACTACCTTTTTATCTTTTATTTCAGTTTCTTCTTCATTGACCAAGACACCACTTCTAGAACCATCACGATAATAAGTAGTCCCTTTACAACCAAGGTCGTACCCTTGCATATACAAGGTTTTAACCTCTTCAATTGTATGGTCTTTGGGAGCGTTAACTGTCTTACTAATACTAGAGTCAAGATACTTCTGTATTCTAGCCTGTACCTTGATATGCTCTACTGGTGTCAGTTCTGGTGCAGTTACAAAATAATCAGGAAGTTCTTTACCTTCATTTCTATATTCCTGTGCCAACCAATGATAGACCTTCCTTTTCCCCAAATTATCCTGTCTATAATACTCCCAATTAAAGTTAGGCTCTATACCAGATGAGGCTCCTGCTAACATTCCCGTTGTCCCTGTTGGGGCTTGGGTTAGAATTGATAAATTTCTGATTCCATACTTAGCAATCTTCTCCCTTGTCTCTTCAGGTAACTGCTTAATAAAGTAAGTATCTAAATATTTCTCTCTGTCAAAACCAGGTGCAGCCCCCTTCTCTTTAGCCAACTCTGCACTCATCTCATAAGCATTATCTCTGATAAAGGAATACACCTTATCTATAAACTCTAGTGACTTCTCTGAACCATATCTAATTCCAGCCAATAACATAGCATCAGCTAGTCCCATAGTACCTAAGCCAATCCTTCTTATCTTACTCTGCTTCTCTTCAATTTCAGGATAGATATAATCATTCTCATCAATAATCTGGTCTAAGAATTTAACTCCTGTTCTAACAGTATTTCTTAATTCATCCCACTTTAGCTCTCCAACTTCATCTATAAAATGAATCAAATTAATAGAACCCAAGTTACATACACTCCAACCACCTAACCCCTGCTCACCACAAGGATTGGTAGCAATAATCCTTTCAATACCTCTGGTATTAGACCACTTGTTATATCTCTCTAAGAAGATAACCCCAGGCTCAGCAGTATTTAAGGCTGATTTACAGATTAAATCCCACATCTCTCTAGCTTTAATCCTCTTATACTCTTTTACTGGATAGCCTTTACTCTCCCAATCTTGGATATCCCCTTCCCATTCTGTATTGTACTTATGATAGCTAGTATCAGGGAATTTCAATACCCACTCTTCATCATTCTTGACAGCCTCCATAAAGTCATCAGAAATACCTACTGAAAGGTTAGCTCCATTTAGCTCCTCTAAGTTCTCTTTAACAGTAATAAACTCCAATATATCAGGATGCCAATCCTCTAATAGATACATTTGAGCTCCTCTGCGGCTACCACCTTGAATCACCTGTAAAATAACACCATTCATAGCCTTCATCCAACTTACAGTACCGCTTGATTTTCCATTGACTCCAGCTACATAAGAGTCACGAGGTCGTAATACTGACCAGTTTAAGCCTACTCCACCACCACGTGCAGATATCTCTACACAAGAAGAAATAGTGTCCATAATTGCTCCTCTACTATCTAGTCCCTCTTCTGGGTTCTTTCTATTATGAAAAGGTATCACATAACAATTGTAAAAGGTCACATCACCTTTATTCCCTATTCCTGCTAACTGCCTTCCTGCTGGAACGAATTTAAAGTCCTCTAAAGCATGATAATACTCTTTATGTAATTTATCATTACCCTTTGCTAATACTCTCGCTATCCTTTTCCACATCTCTTGTGGGGTAACTTCTATCAAAGCCCCATTTTCATCCTTTAAAGCATACCTATCTTCGAATACTTTCTGCCTCTGTTCATCCCATCTTGGTAACATCTTAATAATCCTCCTCAATATACTCTCTTCAATTCTTTCTTTGATTTTAAAGATCACAACTTTTATTTTCTCAAATCAAATGATATAATAGATTAGAATAAATAATCTCAAAAAGAATTTACACTACATCTGGTGTCTTTCTATACAAAAGTATACTAGATGTAGTGTTCTCTGTCAAAAATAATTTTCATTTATCAATCTCTTAAATAAACTTATCTTCTGCTAATAAAATTCATTAGAACAAAATGGAGCACAGTTTCCTTAATGAGAAAAAGAGACAAGGTATTAACCCTGCCTCTTAAACAATAGCATAATTTATTATTGTCGTGAATAGAACTCTACAACTAAATGGTCATCAATTTCGATTGGAACATCTTCTCGATTAGGCATTGAGACTAACTTAGCACTGAAGTTTTCCATATCTCTTGTTAAGTATGGATACTCTGGTAAAGTCATCTCTAGGAAGTTCTCTTTAAACATATCTACTTTTCTAGATTCTTCTTTTAGAGTAATCTCATCACCAACCTGTACTGGGTAAGATGGTCTATCAACTTTCTTTCCATTTACTAAGATATGACCATGACTTACCAATTGTCTTGCTTGCCTTGTAGAACGAGCAAATCCAATCCGGTATACAAGGTTATCCAATCTAGTCTCTAATTTCTTTACTATATTTTCACCTGTAATTCCTTCTTCATTCATAGCTTGCTTTACGTAACGTTTAAATTGCTTCTCCATTACTCCATAATAAGCTCTTAATCTTTGCTTTTCTAATAACTGTTTACCATAGTCTGATAACTTTCTTGCATCCCTTGCTGTTCTACTGTCTGCACGCTTCATAGCTTTAGGATGTCCATGAACGTTTAGTCCTAACCTTCTAGCTTCTTTGAATCGTGGTCCTTTCATATTTGCCAATTTATCTTATCCCCCTTATATTTTGTTTATGTTTGTTTTTTAGCCGCGGTAAATCCCTTTTTGACATAACAATAATTATTATAACATATCATTTATAGTTTGAAAATGATTATTATTATCTTTTTTGTTTTTTTATTTATTACCTATTATATTATGAAAGAAAATTGAAGAAGAATATACATAAAATCTATAAATTTTTCTTCTATCCTATTTTAATTTTATTTTAAAATGTCTACTAGGTATGTAAACACTCACCAATTATGAATAATAGCTTAAACCATCTCTGTTATTATACCTATTCTTAAGGTAATTATTCCTCTAAACTAAGATATATTTTATAGTCATCCAACTTTAGCGTGAAATTTAAATATACCGTTATATAGATATTGCGACACTCTTACTTTTAAAAACATGAACAAATCTTTAATCAATTTCGCAATATTATCTATGGCATTAGAAGCTTCTTCAGCCAAATCTCTAATCTCATCAACTACTACTGAAAAACCCCGTCCATGCTCCCCAGCTCTAGCAGCTTTAATAGCTGCATTTAAAGCTAATAGGTTGGTTTGTTCAGCTATATTATTGATCAATTTCCTTTATACTATTTAAAGTCATCTCTAAATTTTGGCTACCAACTTCAGTTTTAATACTAGCTTCTCCAGCACTAGCTGAAATCTCCTCACTTTTAAATAGACTTCTAGATGTAATTGACAAAGATTTCTTAAGAAATCTAGTCAATAAATATAATTCAGACTATAAAGTGCAAAAGCTAACAACTGAAGTTCATTTATTGTATTTGTTATACTACCATCTAACAGAAAAAGATAGCTTAGAAGACTTTGTTTCTGAATTAGAAGATAATAAAAGACTAAATCGAGTTTTACCTAAAATAAGCAAGTCTCAACTATCTCAAAAAAATGAGAGTAGAAATTACCAAATATTCTTTGAAATTTTTCAACATTTATTTGATAAACTTAAAGCTAATAGAAGACTTAGAAAAGCCCTAAAGGATATTGGTTCAGTAAAAATTATAGACTCTTCAACTGTAACTTTATGTTTATCATTATTTCCTTGGGCTAAATATAGAAGTAGTAAAGGTGGTATTAAACTTCATACTCTATATGATTTAAATACTCAGTCTCCCGAAAATATAATCATTACTAATGCTATTGTTCATGATAAAGAGGTATTTGATAATTTAACTCTAAATCCTAGTGTTACTTATCTTTTTGATAGAGCTTATATTCATTATCAAAAATTCGATGACTTTATAGAGAATGATATTTACTTTGTAACAAGAGCAAAATCTAATACTAAGATTGAATTTATTAGATCAATAAATTTAACTTCTAAAGATATAGAAGCTAATATTTTATTAGATGCAGACGTTATGTTAGGTGACTATACTTCAAAAACTAAAATGAAACATAAAATGAGATTAGTTAAAGTCAAAATTACTGATAGAGATAGTAAAGAAAAAGTAATTGATATTTTAACTAATAGATTTGATTTAGATGCTCATGTTATAGCTAAACTATATAAAGAGCGTTGGGAAATAGAATTATTTTTTAAATGGATTAAACAACATTTGAAAATAAAAAGATTCTTTGGACAAAATGAAAATGCTGTTTTAACTCAAATCTATACTGCCATAATTCTTTTTGTAATATTAAAGCTAATTCAAAAACAATCTAAGTTTAAAGGAACATTACTTCAGCTTACTAGAAAGATAAAGTATTCTATTTTTTCTCATATCAGAAGAAAATTTAATTTGATAACATGGCTAAATGATCATTGAATTTAAAAAAAATTTAATTTTACTTAGAGTTACTTTAACTTTCTTGAGAAATTTATTCTATTTTTGAATTTTTAATGTCATATTACTAAATTATTTTAGATTTTTTCAATAAAAAAGAATCATGATATGAAATTTTAATAATATTTGATTTTATAACAATCAATATCATTATTTATAGTGTTAAAATCCTTTGTTATTTCTTTACAATGCAACGCTAGTGTAAAATTTTAAAGTTATTAAACATAATTAAACATCATTCTACAAAATCTTACTTTTTCTAAAAAATTCAATACTCCCAAATATATACTAATGATTCTATAAGTTATTATTTCTCTAATAGTCTATGAAGTCAACCGTAAGAACTGTGGTATTAAGTTTAAATTATTGGAATATATCAAATTTATGGAAATTGCTATAAAAATTTGGAGTTGATTAAATTTTATATTGGTTAAATTAAATAAGAAGATGGCTTAGTATAATTATACTAAGCCATCTTCTTATTTAATCAAATTTTATATTTGTCTATTACCATCTTTAACTCTTGTGCCATAGTAGCTAAATCTTGTGAAGAATTTGTTATCTCTTCTGACATATCATTAATATTCTGAGATACTGCTAATATCTGATCACTATTATCTGCCAAATGATTAGTAGATGTTGCAGTCTGTTGAATATTAACAGCTGTTTCTTCACTTAATCGCTGAATTATTTTAAAGATCTCTCCTGCCTCTTCTACAACCCTTTCTCCCTCTTTAGCCTTCTTCTCTACTCCTGTAATAAAATCTAAACCAACCTTTGACTTCTTTTGAGTCTCTTTTACTAAATTATTAATCTCATCAGTTGCCTTAGTAGTCTCTTCTGATAGATTTTTAATCTCACCTGCAACTATTGCAAAACCTTTACCTTCTTCTCCTGCCCTAGCTGCTTCTATAGCAGCATTTAAAGCTAATAGGTTAGTCTGTTCAGCTATATTAGTAATCAACTCTACAACCCGACTAATCTCTTGGGAATTCTTATCTAATTCATTAATAGCCTTAACGGTCTCTTTAACTGCTTGATTAATCTCTTCCATACTTCTAACTGTCTTCTCAATATTTCTACTACCAACTCCAGTTTGATTATTAGCTTCTTGGGATATACTACTTACTTCTTGAGCACTTGAGGATATCTCTTGGATATTAACTATCATCTCTTCAATCAACTGATTGGTCATCTCTATTGTTGCATTTCCTTCTTCTGCACTAGCAGATAACTCTTCACTCTGAGCCGATAAATTTTCTACCTTATTCTGGATATCCATAATCATAGACCTCAAACTATTCTTCATCTTATTTAAAGCCTTTGCCATCTGACCTAACTCATCCTGTGAAGATTCATCAAGATGACTAGTCAAATCATTATTTAATACAGCTTCTTTAAAGGCATTCAGTGGTCTAACTAACATATTATTAATTGATAGCTTCCCAAGTAGGATCGCTGAAAATAAAATAGCAATTAAAATAAATATAATATTCTTTAATAGTACATATGTTGGTCTCATTACCTCTTCTCTATCTATTTCAGCTAACAGAACCCAGTTCTGATCTGGTATATCAAGAGGTGTATAGGCACTTACAACCTCAATCCCCCGATAATCAAGAATAATATCTACCCCTCTATTACCTTCTAGAGCCAAATTAACTCCTCTAGTATCAACTGGTTGATCTAAAATAGTACTCTTATCCTTACTAAAACGAGAATTAGATCTCATCAATTTATCTGCTCCAACTAAATAAGTCTCTCCACTCTCACCCATCCCTGTCCTCTCTTGCATAATACTATTAATTCGATCAATCGATAACTGTAAAGCTACAACTCCTATTAACTCCTTCTTATCATCAAATACTGGTCCACTAATAAAGGCTGCAGGCTCTTGGCTAGGTTCATAATAAGAAAAATCAATCATATTAACCCTATTTAGCCCAATTTGGTAAACCTCTGCTAACCCAGAGTCTTTATAAACTCCATTATTCAGATTTGTTCCTAAATCATCCTCTTTAGCTACTGTATAGACCACATTACCTTCTAGATCAATTAAAAAGATATCATAATATCCATAGGTCTTAATATAATGAGATAAGTCATCTCCATAAACCTCTTCTAATGATTTATATCCATCACTTTCTAGTCCATTCTTAAATTCTGCTGTAAATAAAGGCAAAGCTTCTTTAGACAAAGGATTTCTAGATAAGACTGTTATATCCCCTATCCTTTCATTAAAGTAACTCTCTATCCTCCCTTTCTTAATTTCTCTAATAGCTTTTAACTGCTCTTTCTTCTCTGAAAGTAAAATTTCAGCTGATTTGCTATAAGTTAAAAATGCTAAAGCACTTATTCCTACTATAATAATAGCGATAAAGATTATAGTTAGCTTAAAAGCAATACTTTTGTTGATAAATATGGAAACCCTCATTAATTACATCACCTTTCTAATATTTTTTATAATTTTTAAAATAAAATGATAACTCTGATATATTTCTGCATATTTATTCAAATACCTTTATAAGATTAATAATTTAATAGTATATTAATATAGAACTTACTACCCCTTTAATATTTAACTACCATCCTAATAAATCATATACATATTTCTACCTTACCAAGAAGTTGATTAATATTAATACAATATCATCATAATGGTAAATTATTTTGCTCAATAGCCTAGACTATGATATAATTATTTACTACTTAAGCTAACAGTATAATAAGCTATCTTAGGGATAAAATATAAATTAGTTTTAAAAAGTTTGCAACTGGAGGTTATAGTAATGGATAAAAGACCTGAAGATACAAGAGTAGTGATTGGAATGTCAGGAGGTGTTGACTCCTCAGTAGCTGCCCTATTATTAAAAGAACAAGGATATGATGTAATTGGAGTCTTTATGAAGAACTGGGATGAAGAAGATGAAAATGGTGTCTGCCCTGCTGAAGAGGATTATGAGGATGTAAGACGGGTCTGTGCTCAAATTGGAATACCTTACTACATAGTTAATTTTGAGAAACAGTATTGGGATAGAGTATTTACCTATTTTCTTAATGAGTATAAGGCTGGACACACCCCTAATCCCGATGTAATGTGTAACAAAGAGATTAAATTCAAAGAGTTTCTCAACCATGCCCTTAAATTAGATGCTGATTACCTAGCTACTGGACATTATGCTCAAGTAGAGAAGTCAGAAGGAGAATATAAATTAATCAAAGGTGTGGATAATAATAAAGATCAGAGTTATTTTCTATGTATGCTCAACCAGCGACAGTTATCTAAAACACTCTTCCCCTTAGGTCACTTAGAAAAATCTAAAGTTCGTGAAATAGCTAAAGAAGCTGGACTAGCTACCGCTGAAAAGAAGGACAGTACAGGGGTTTGTTTTATTGGTGAACGGGACTTTAAAGAGTTCTTAACTAATTATATCCCTGCTCAAAAAGGAGAAATTAGAAATAGAAAAGGAGAAGTCTTAGGTAAGCATGATGGAGTAATGTACTATACAATAGGTCAACGCCGCGGCTTAGGAATTAGTGGACATGAGCCTTACTTTGTAATCGATAAGGATGCTAAAGAGAATATATTATATGTTGGACAAGGTGCAGAACATGAATTATTATTTTCCCATGGCTTAGTAGCATTAGAACCCCACTGGACTAGTGGTAATGAACCTAAATTCCCTTTAAAATGTACAGCTAAATTTAGATATCGCCAACCTGACCAAGAGGTTGTTGTTTATAAGAACTCTAATGATGAACTTTTAGTCACCTTTGCTAAAAAACAAAGAGCAATTACACCAGGACAATTTGCAGTATTTTATCAAGGTAATATCTGCCTTGGTGGAGCTGTAATTGATAAGCCTATTAAGAGTAAAGAAGAAGTCAACAGGATAATTAATGAATTGAACCAATAATGAACTTTATAAGCTAGCAACTCAATATTAAATTAATTCTTATAAACTAAATCTATCTTTAAGGACGAACCTCTAGTTCGTCCTTCTTTCATCATCACTCCTTTCTCTTACTAATTTTACCACGTTTTAGAATATATAGATTACATAAACTAATAATTGATAGAAAAAATCACTGCTTATACTAACAATTAAGAAAGGGGAATTTAAATGGGAGTTAAAGAAGAGTCCTTAGAACTAGCACTTAAGATGGAAAAGGAGAGCTATCACTACTATAATAATCATATAGAGGGAGCAGAAAATCCTTTATCTCGCAAAGTTTTGGAGAGTCTAGCTGCTCAAGAGTTAGATCATATGGATAAGGTCAAAAAGATAGCTGCTAACAAATCTATTGAGGAGAATGATTATCAACCTGAAGATATTGAAAGTCAAATTCAGAAGGTATTTGAGAGTTTTTCAGCAGCCGAGCGTGAAGACTGGAAAGAGAGTAATACAAATATCTATCGCCATGCTATGGAATTAGAACAGGATACTTATGAGATTTATGAGAGATTAGCTAAACAGACTGGGGATGATACAGAGAGAAAGTTCTTTGAAGCTTTAATGCAGGAAGAAGAATGGCATTACGAATCCTTAGAAAATGTCTTCAATTACTTTGAAAATACAGGTGATTTTTATGCCACTGATGAGAGCCAAACTTGGCCTTGGATGAATATTTGAGACAAAGAGATGGTCTAAAATTAGACCATCTCTTTGTCTTTATTAACTAAACTTCATTTTATAAATACAAAGAGTTAATCATCTAAAAATAAACTCACTATATTTCATTACTATCTTCTTAATATCAATATCACTATAGTTTTTTACTCTTCTATAGAGCTATTAATATATTCCCCTACCTTCTTATCTTCTTTATTAATATGTTCAACCAACCAAACTAATACTTCTTCTTTCAACTTGACAGCCAAAGAATGAATATCCTCATTCTCATTAATAAAATCAAATTTTAATTCAGTTATCTTATCTATGAAGTTTTTATGTATAAATTGATGCTTTTCATAATCTGGATAATTATATTCCTCTTGTAACCTTTCTTCACTACTGAAGTGAGTTACAAAATAATCAGTTAAGAAGTAAAATAGATTCTCCATCTCATCTATTATAGTATTCTTATCTTCTTTCTCATTATTATTTAAGAAGTTAAGAAAATAATTACTTCTCTTGAAGATTTCTTTATGCTGTTGATCAATCTCTTCAACACCTATCAATAAATCATCTTTCCACTTAATAGCTATCACCCTTTCTCTTATATTCAAAATGTTATTTACTATCAATAATCTTATTATATTCTAATTTTAATCTAATTACAATCACTACTACCTTAATTAAAAGAGCAAGTTGAGCTATCGTCTCTCTTCAAAAAATTTTCAATGAATCTCTCAAATTATGAGAATTAATTGCTTGTTAGTCTACTTTTATTTTGCTGTTATAAATAAATTTCAGATAAACTTTAACAACATAATTCCCTCAATAACAAAAAAGCCTAGCTTAAAAGCTAGGCTTTTTCTGGGAAGAAGAGTATCTACTCCTCTATTGGGACTAATTATATTATAGCAGCTTCAAATTACAATTGAATTAATATCATGTTAAAAAAATGTAAACTCTCAATTTAATAGATAGAAAGCCCCTCTTAAAAAGAATCTTTTAAACTAATAACTCTCCCTATCAGCAGTAATCATATATATAACTCTTTCACAAATATTAGTTGCATGGTCTGCTGCTCTTTCTAAATACCTACTAACAAATAATAAATAATTGCCCTGCCTAATAGACTTAGGATCTTCCATCATATAAGTTAAGAGCTCACGGAAGATTTGAGAATCTAACATATCAACCTTATCATCCATTTGAGCAGTATTTCTTGCTTTATCAACATCTGAATTAACAAAAGCATCTAAACACTCTCGAAGCATCTCTTGAGCAATTTCAGCCATACGGGGAATATCTACTAAAGGTTTAACAAATTTGTCACTCTTAAGTTCACAAGTAACCATAGCAATATTTTGAGCTAAGTCTCCTATTCTTTCTAAATCAGTAACGACTTTAGAAATCATATCAATTCTTCTTAAGTCTTTAGCTACAGGTTGTTGTAAAGCAATCAGTTGAATACACTCTTGTTCTATTTTAGCCTCATAATCATCTAAAGTATCATCATTAGCAATAACCTCTTTTGCCAATTCAAGATCTTGTTCCATTAAAGAAGTTACCGCTTTATGAATCGCCTCTTCAACCATACTTCCCATCTTTAAAAGGTCTTGATTTAAATGTTCTAATTTTTGGTGAAATGTATCTCTTACCATTTTAAGCCTCCTCTCTAAATAAACAGCATATACCTTTTTATCTATAAATTAAATAAATACCAATTAGTAATATCTTTATATTATCCAAATCTACCTGTAATATAATCTTCAGTCTTTTGATTTTCTGGTTTTTCAAAGATCTTCTCTGTAGCTCCATGTTCAATTAAATCACCCATATAGAAGAATGCTGTATAATCAGATATACGAGCAGCCTGCTGCATACTATGGGTTACAATCACAATAGTATAATCTTTCTTTAAATTCTCAATCAAATCTTCAATCTTGGCTGTGGCAATTGGGTCTAAAGCTGAAGTAGGCTCATCCATCAACAATATCTCTGGATTTACAGCTAAAGCTCTAGCAATACATAATCTCTGCTTCTGCCCCCCTGAAATCCCCATTGCCGATGAATCCAACTTATCTTTGACCTCATCCCATAAAGCAGCTGATTTTAAACTATCTTCTACAATTTGATCTAGCTTCTGCTTATCCTTTAAGCCATGAGCTCTAGGACCATAAGCTACATTATCATAGATAGATTTAGGGAAAGGATTAGGGTGTTGGAATACCATCCCTACTCTTTTACGTAAATCGACGATATCAATCCCTTCACCATATATATTCTTACCATCAATTAAGACCTCTCCATCTACCCTTGTTCCTTCAATTAAATCATTCATTCTATTTAAAGTTCTAAGAAACGTAGATTTTCCACATCCAGATGGTCCAATAAAAGATGTAACTTTATTAGCAGGCATCTCTAATGAGATATTATGAAGTGCATGAAAATCTCCATAATAAAAATCTAAATCTCTTACTTCCATAGTATTCTTAGCCATAAAGTCTCCTCCTTATTATCTTTTTGCTTTCTTACGTAACCAATACCTTAATAAAATTGCAATCATATTCATAGATAAAACTAAAGCAATCAATACCAAAGCTGTTCCGTAAGCTAATGGTCTAACCTTAGCTATATCATGATGTTGAGTTGACATTACATAAAGGTGATAAGGTAAGGCCATAAATTGACTAAAGGGTGAATCTGGTAAGAAGGGTAAGAAGAAGGCTGCCCCTGTAAAGAGAATAGGTGCCGTTTCTCCTGCCGCTCTTGATAGACCTAAGATGGTTCCTGTTAACATCCCAGGAATTGCATAGGGCAATACATTTGTTCTAATTGCATACCACTTAGTCACTCCCAAAGCTAAAGATCCATTTCGATAGCTATTAGGTATCGTCTTTAAAGCCTCTTCACTTGCTGTAATAGTAACAGGTAAAGTCATCAAACCTAAAGTCAAACCAGCAGATAGGATAGAAGTTCCAAAACCTAAAATCTGTACAAATAAAGCCAATCCAAAAAGACCAAATACAATAGATGGTACCCCTGCTAAGTTTCTAATAGACATTCTAATTATTCTAGTAACTCTTCCCTGTTTAGCATACTCATTTAAGTAAATAGCCGCAAACATACCCAAAGGAACTGCTAATAAAGCAGTAATAACTGTAACAGAAAAAGTTCCTACTATAGCAGGAAAGATACCCCCTTTTGTCATACCATGGGTAGGTGCTGTAGTTAAGAACTCCCAATTAATTACCCCAATACCTTTACTAATAATATCATAAAGAATAACTACCAAAATAAATAACACAAACAATGCTGATAATCTCAAGAAACCAAAACCTATCTTCTGTTGAACATCTCTAGAAAACATTATTCTGCCTCCTCATACTTGTTTAATACCCAATCAGATACTATATTAATCAAGAAGGTCATAACAAATAATACTAAGCCCACTGCAAATAATGAGTAATAATGGGTTGTGTTATAAGCAACCTCTCCCAATTCTATACCAATTGTTGCAGTCAATGTTCTTACTGCAGAAAAGATACTCTTAGGGAACGCAGGGGCATTACCAGTAGCCATTAATACAGCCATAGTCTCTCCAATTGCTCTTCCCATCCCCAACATTACAGCCGCAATAATTCCAGATAAAGCAGCAGGAATAGTCACCTTGACTAATGTTTGCCACTCAGTAGCCCCTAAAGCCAAAGAGGCTTTCTTATAGTCATCAGGGACTGCATTTATTGCATCCTCAGAGATACTAATAATCGTTGGTAAAGCCATAATCCCTAATAATACAGATCCATTAATTACATTTAAGCCATTAGGTAAATTAAATAACCGAGCAATCATCGGTCCAATCAATACTATACCTAAAAACCCAATAACTACCGAAGGAATTCCGGCCAAAATTTCAATAGTTGGTTTTAATACTTCTCTAGCTTTAGGTGGTGCAATTTCAGATAAGTAAGCTGCACATGCTATTCCTAGAGGTACTGAAAATATTAATGAGCCAACTGTTACAACAATAGTACTAAATACTAATGAAACAATCCCATAACTCTGCTGATGATAACCAGTCGGATTCCAAATAGTACTGCTAAAAAACTCAACTATACTTACTTCCTGAAAAGTTGGTAAACTCTCGTTCAATAATAAATAGAATATACCAACTAAAATGAAAACAACTAATAAGCCATTTAGTAAGAAAAATTTTTCAATCATCTTTTCCTTAAATCTAGAAAAACTACTTCTTCTCTTCAAATGATTCAACCTCCCCCATATTTATTTTGATAAATATTCTAATATAAAAAATTTCAAGAAATTATTATAAAGCCAATATTATTTATGTATATATTAATCAGCAATTTTAAAGGCTCAACTCATGTTGAGCCTTATAATCTATTGTCCCAAATTCTCATTATTTCGCCTTGAATACTCTTCAGTTACAGGATAAAAACCTTCTCTTACTGCAAGTTCTTGTCCTTCATCACTTAACTCATATTTAATAAGCTCTAGTACTGCTCCTGTTGGCTTACCATTAGTGTATTGATATAATGGTCTTGCTAATGGGTAAGCCCCTGTCTTAACATTTTCAGCTTTTAATGGGCTAGCACCATTAACATCTAATATATTAATCCCTTTCACTACCTTTTCACCTTTTACTACATAACCAATTCCTACATAACCAATTCCACTTTCATCAGCTTTAACCGCCTCTACCAGCTGAGCATTTCCATTCATTCTCTTCATATTAGCAGTGTAATCCCCATTTAAGACTTCATCTCTGAAGTAAACATAAGTCCCAGAATTACTCTGACGTCCATATGTATTTATAGCTAAATTAGGACCACCAACCTCTTTCCAATTAGTAATTTCTCCTCTAAATATCTTACCTATCTCTTCTACAGTTAAATCCTTTACAGGATTATTAGCGTTAGTAATTACACTCAAACCATCCATTGCTACTGCTATCTCTACAATTTTAATACCATTATCTTCTGCTTGCTTCTTCTCTGAATCCTTAATATCTCGAGAAGAATTAGCAATATCAACCTTATTATTAATTATAGCCGCAATACCTGTACCTGAACCACCACCAGTTACAGAGATTGACACCTCTTCATTCTTAGACATATATTCTTCTGCCCACATCTGTGATAAGTTTACACTAGTATCAGAGCCTTTAATTTGAATATAAGCTCCTTCTTGCTCTTCATTCTGTCCCTCTGGAGCCCGTCCACATCCTACTAAAAACACAAGAGTGATTAAAACTAAAAAGATTAATCCATATACTTTTTTCGACATTTCTCTTCCCCCCAAGTTAATTTTGGTTTAAACCATCAAATTTAGTATAACAGATAAAAGTTCAAATTATGTTACAAAAATGTTAAAAGAGTGTTAACAGGGTCTTAATATTAATGTAATATTTTTATATTTCTACAATAAACTAGATTTTATACATAATAACCACTTGTTATTAAGATTATTTTAGGCTTATTACAGGTTCTTAAGGAAATATACCAAATAAAATTTTGGTTATAAATTAAAGTTATGTAATAAGCTATTTAAGTTATCTGCCATAACTGATAACTTCTCAGCCTCCATAGTAACCTCCTTAGAGATAGCTTTTACTTCCTCTGTTACTTTCAAAACCTCCTGGCTTCCTGCTGCTAGCTGTTCTGTAGATGCTGTAGTCTCTTCAATATTTGCTACTGTATCTGTAATAGCAGCATTTACACCATCAAAAGACTCTCCTGCTTCTTTAATAACCCGCTCCCCTATTTGGCTCTCATCTTTACCTTTTTGTATAGCATTAATTGCTTCTTTTGACTGCTTTTGAATCTCTCTAATTAAGTTATCAATATTCTTAGTAGCCTCAGAAGTCTCTTTTGATAAATTTCTAATCTCATCAGCCACAACAGCAAAACCTTTACCAGCCTCACCTGCTCTTGCTGCTTCTATTGAAGCATTTAAGGCTAATAAATTGGTTTGATCTGCAATTCTATCGATTAAATCAGTAATCTTACCAATTTTATTGGACTTTTGATTAAATCTATCTATTACTTGTGCGACATTATCTACCGTCTTTTGAATTTTTGTAATTTGCTCAATTGAAGCCTTAATCTTATTGTATCCGCTCTTTGTTATATCTACTACATTATAAGACAATTCCATAACTTCATGGCTACTATTACTTACTTGTTTTACTCCTTCAGACATATCGCTAATTATTGATGAGGCAGAATGAATAGTAGAATCAGCTTCTAATGATAAAGAGGATAACTCCTGGCTAAATCCTGCCACTTGATTACTTGTATCAGAAATGTTGGTAAGTAAATCATATAAGTTATCTATCATGGTATTAAAACTTCTTGCCAACTCTTCAATCTGGTCACCTGTATTAATCTTTAATTTCTCAACCTTCAAATTACCGCTTGCTAATTCTCTACTATAATCAACTAGTTTCTGTAAGGTCTTAACTAAATTATTCTCTAATATAGTAACAATTAGCAAAGAAACTATAATTGTAAAAACAACTGATATTATAGAAGAAGTATAACTAGACTTTATATGTTCTCCTAAATCATTTACTGCTTTTATCCGTCTATCAGTAAAAATTTTATTTAATACATTACTAGCATAAATTAAATCATCCCTAGTATTAATTATAGCAATCATCGGCACTTGAAAATTAACAATCCCATTATATTCTGGAACATCTCTTCCATTTTTAATATTATAAACTGGAATTAGTTCCTCAGTAAATATCCTATTAAACTCATTATTCTGTTTAATTAATTCTATTAAGAGCATTTTCGGTCTCTTATCAGTGATAATTTCAGTTAGCTCACCAGCTATCTTTTGAAACTCTCTTTCATGCTTTTCAAAACGATGGATTGCTTTATCATTATTATTAGATAAATCAACAGCATCTATATATTTAGCCCTAATTAAAGTAGCTAATTTTAAGACATAATACATATTATCTCCAGATTCCTTAACTACTGTAGTATCATCATTAATACTGTTTAAGAATAATAAATTAATCATTGAACCTAATAAAAACACTAAAATTACTGCTGAAAATCCTATAAGTAATTTATATCTAAATTTTAAATTATTAAATTTATCCTTAACACTACTTATCCTTATAATTCTATTTAAGAAATCAACGAATATTGACATCTTATCTTTAATAAATATATTCATTTAGACAAGACCCCCATAATATAAATTTGTAACTTAAATAATTTAAACTTTAAGTTACTACTCTTTTATCTAAATATTAAATTACTAAGGTATTAACCCTATTTATTGTAAAGAAAATAGCCACTAATATATTAGTAATCATTTTATAGTAAGATAACCCAGTTTATCTTACGATAAACTGGGTTATCTCTTTATAAAGGCTAAGTTGTCCTAATATTAGTTAATAGTCTCTTTATTAACTTTTTGGAATTCAGGGGTTACAGGATAGAAACCTTCTTCGATAGCTAAAGCCTCTCCTTTTGCACTTAACTCATATTTTAAGAACTCTAAGATAGCTCCAGCTGGCTTACCATTGATATATTGATTTAATGGTCTAGCTAATGGATAAGAACCATTCTTAACATTCTTAGGATCTAATGGAGTAGATCCATTAATATTCATTACATTTAATCCTGCTACTTCTTTACCATCTTTAGCAGCATAACCGATTCCTACATAACCGATAGCACCTTTATCAGCCTTAACAGCTTCAACGATTTGAGCATTACCATTCATTCTGTTCATCTTATCAGAATACTCACCTTTTAATACCGCATCACGGAAGTAAACGAAAGTACCTGAACTGTTTTGACGTCCGTATAATGTAATTGGAGTATCAGATCCACCAACCTCTTTCCAGTTAGTGATCTCTCCTCTAAAGATAGCACCTAAATCTTCCATGCTTAAGTTCTTTACAGGATTGTCCTCATTTACAACAACACTTAATCCATCCATAGCTAATACAACTCTATAAATCTCTACACCATTATCTTCAGCCATTTGAATCTCTTTATCCTTCATTACACGAGAAGCATCAGCAATATCAACCTCTCCATTAATTAGTGCTTTGATACCAGTACCAGATCCTCCACCAGTTACTGCAATAGAGACATTAGGGTTTTCTTCCATATATTTTTCAGCCAATGTTTGAGCTAAGTTTACAATTGTATCAGAGCCTTTAATTTGGATATAAGCGTTCTCTTCTTTTTTGTCTTTACCTCCAAAAATCCACCAAGCATCTACCTTTCCTGTTACAGTAAATAATACTCCAACTGCTAAAAGTAATACTAAAGATAAAGCAATACCTTTTCTGTTAAACATCCATAAATTCCTCCTCTTATTTACTTGTATTTTTATTATCTTTCCCTTAACGCTCAAATAAAGTATAACAGGGCTTTTTTGCAAATAAATTAAGAGAATGTTAACATAATGTTAAAAGAGGAAAAACATAAGAACGTAGTAATAAAAAAAACAAAGCATCAAAAATAGAGCTTTATTTTTTATAAAGTCAAAGGTTGTGATACATTAATATCAGTTATCAGATCTGAAAGATGAGCCTATTTAAAATTATTAAGCATTTAAAGGTAACTCTACTATAAATTTACTTCCCTCTCCAACCTTACTCTCTACACTAATCTGACCTTGATGCTCTTCAATAATATGTTTAATAATCGATAAACCCAATCCTGTTCCTCCTAACTTTCTATTTCTTGCTTTATCGACACGATAAAACCTTTCAAAGATTCTTGGCAAGTCTTTTTCTGGAATTCCCATCCCATTATCCTCTACCTCCAAGATTAATTTTTCACCCTCATTATAACTTCTTACTTTAACCTTTCCACACCTAGGTGTATACTTAATGGCATTATCGACTAGATTAATCATCAACCTTGACATCTGATCTTTATTGGCTTCTATTAAAGGCAAAGAGACAGGTAAATCTGATTCCAAAGAAATAGACTTCTTTCTGGCTTTTTCCCTTAGTAAAGACAATGTATCATTAATAACCTTCATCATATCCACCTGCTCTTTACTTGAATAATTTGACTTCGATTCTAGCCTAGATAGACTCAATAAGTCTTCAATCAACCGTTGTAATCTATTAGCCTCTTCTCTAATAATGCTTAAAAAAGAGCGGGAAATCTTCTCATCAGGACTACTATCTAATAATGTCTCAACATATCCCTTGATAGAGGTCAAAGGAGTTTTAAGCTCATGGGAGACATTTCCTACAAACTCCTTTCTCATCTCTTCCAGACGCCTAATCTCAGTAATATCCCTTAATACTGCTACAACCCCAACTATACTTTCTTTTATTCCTTCAATAGGGGCAATCTGTATTCTAAAGACCCGCTGCTCAGGTACTAACATCTCCAACTCCTCTGTTATTATCTCATTCTTCTCTAAAGAGAGCTCTACTAATTCATCTAATTTATAGTTTTTAGTAATCTGAATTAGCGACTTATTCAATACCATATCTTCTTTAATTCCAAAGATTCTCTCAGCAGCCAAGTTAAAGAGAAGTATTCTTCTCTCTTTATTAACTGCTATTACAGCATCACCAATACTTGTTATAATAGCTTCTATTTTATTCTTTTCCCCTGATATCTCCTGCATCTTATCTTTAACCCGGTCAACCATATAGTTAAACATTAGAGCCAATTGTCCAATCTCATCTTTAGTCCTAATAACTAACTTATGGTCTAAATAACCATTTGCTGTCCTTTGAGCTGCAGAAGTAATCTCTCTAATTGGATCTGTAATATGATTTGTTAACTTTAGAGATAATAATACAGCTACCAATATAGCAAAAAAGGATGACTTTAGTAATACTGTCCAAATACCATTATATAGCTCTTGTAGTTTATTTAAAGTCAGAGATGCCCTAATAATACCAATTAATTTTCCATCTTCCTTCTTAATAGGTAAAGCAACATACTTCATATTCATATCTAAAGTGGAGCTATATCTTATCTCTTTACCCAACTTCCCTTTTAAGACCTCTTGTACTTCAGGTCGATAGAGATGATTCTCCATAGTCAAGGGATCTTTACGGGAATCAGCCAGAACCTTCCCTTTTAAATCTATAATCGTAATTCTAGTCTCTAATTCTTCACCATAAGTGATAATTGACTTATTTAATCTAGCATAATCTTTATCCTCTAAGAGTGGATTAACAATAGTAAGAATTAACTGCATCTCTTTAATTAGCTTTCTCTCTAACCAGCTAGAGAAATAGTTCTCTAAAGATCTCTGTAAAAAATAACCAGTAAACATCAATGTAGTTACTAGCATAACTAAATACAATGCTATGATCTTAGTTTTAACACTCCGTAATCTCTGTAACATACTTAAACTCAGCCCCAATTCTATATTAATCCTTAACCTCCTTGAATTTATACCCTACACCCCTTACAGTTAAGATGCTCTCTTCATCACTATAGTTACTAATCTTCTTCCTTAACCTTCTGATATGAACATCTACTGTTCTAGTGTCGCCATGATAATCATAGCCCCATAACTCATCTAACAGATAACTTCTAGAGAATACTTGGCCTGGATGTGTCATTAAAATAGCCAACAAATCAAACTCCTTGGGAGTCAAGCTAATTTCTGAGCCATCTACTTGTACTCGATATTTAGTTAGATCCATCTTTATATCACCTAAAGCTATTATTTCCTCTTCCTTCTCCCCTTTCTTCTTAGCTCTACGTAAAATTGCCTTTACCCTTGCTAAGAGTTCACGAGGACTAAAGGGCTTAGTTACATAATCGTCAGCCCCCAACTCTAACCCTAAAATCTTATCAATCTCCTCACCTTTAGCTGATAGCATGATAATCGGTATCTTACTTAACTTACTATCCTTTCTAATCTGGCGACAGACATCAAATCCATCCAATTTTGGTAACATTAAATCCAATACAATCAAATTAGGGTGGCCCTCCTCAACCTTTTTCAAAGCCTCTTCCCCATCATAGGCAGTAATAACTTGATAACCCTCATTCTCCAGATTAAATTTCACTAACTCCACTATATTCTCTTCATCGTCAACTACTAAAATCTTATTACTCATAAATCCTCCCCCATTCTTTGACAATTTTATATCCCCACAGAAATTTTGCCTTACTATATTTCTTACTTTAAGTATCTTATGAAAGTTATTCCTAATTTTAAATTTCACTTCAAAGTTGAATGATTATATAGATTTGTGAATCTAAAATGAAATTTATCCAAAATAATTCCTAGCACCTGCACGTTGTTTTATCTTTTCAGGGTTACTATTAGCATAATCAGAAAATATCTTCAATTGGTTTGATAATTCTTCAATGGATGTATAAGCAGACTTATTAGATAAAAACTTCTTCATCCAATTCCACATATTCTCCTGAGGGTTAAGTTCAGGAGAATATGGAGGTTGGAATAATAGAAATAAATGATCTTTATTTTTGCGAACAAATTTCTTTACTAGATCTGCTCTATGAATACTAGCATTATCTAAAAGTACAAAAGTTTTTTCTATACCTCTTTGATGGTCATATTCTAATAATTTTTCTAAAAAAGAAATAATTTCTGTAGCACAGATTGAAATAGAATCTTTTGTTCCTTTTTTATATTTTTCATAGAGGAAATAGAAATCTCTTAATACTTCAGTAGCACCTATGATATTAAGACCTTTACGTGTTCCATTCTTTTCAATTATAGTTGGTTGTCCTTTAGG
>NZ_LWDV01000008.1:521272-556218 GCF_001693735.1 Orenia metallireducens | reverse complement strand
TTGTAGTATCAACGCCGTTATAACACATAATAACTGCCATTAATACAGAATTAGTATATTTACTTGAAGTTTCAGAGGCTAATTGTTGTAATTCTTCAATAGTATATCTGTGTAATGTTTTAACTTCAATGAATTTTCTGCCCATTTATAATAGCTCCTTTATATATAAGTTAGCTTAATTATAAATCTTTTTGGGCAAGATTAATACTGGAAAATTTCAGTCTAAGTTCACGAGACTATATAGATATCCAAGTCTAAAGTGAAATAAAAACAAGATCAAAGAGATAGTTAGCCACTAATTAACACGAATAGACGCGAATAATAAATGCTTTTTGGCTAATAGCCGACAGCTATCAGCTGTTAGCTATTAATTAGTGTACATTTGTGGCAAAAATAATGTTTTAAATTCCTTTTTAGAATTGTTTATCTATATAAATTCTGTAATAATCCATTATTAATTATACACTCTAAATTACAAATTGTAAATTTTAAAAGCCTTTTATTAGCTACAATACCACCATCTTACGTTATCAGTGTACAATTGACAATGTACAGTTAATCTCTGATGTAAATAACTGTAAATCGTACCCTGCACACTGTAAACTCTATATCCATCCTCCAACAAAAAGAACCCCTAACATGGAGTTCTTTTGATTAAAACTATATTTTAAATTTAGCAATTAAGTGTTGTAATTCTTCAGCCATATGGGCCAATTCCTGAGATGAATCTGTTACTTCATAAGACATAGCTTTAATATCCTCAGCTGCATTCATTATTCTGTCGCTATTTTCGGCTAAATTCTGTGTAGACGCTGCTGCCTGTTCAACCTGTACAGAAATCTCTTTGCTAGAATTTTCAATCTTTTTAAATATTCCCCCTGTTTCTACTGCTATCTTCTCTCCATTAATCGCTTGAGTTTCAACCTTCTGAATAGACTGCAAACCAACCTTTGAACGCTGTTGTGTACTTTTAACTAAATTAGCAATCTTATCTGTAGCTTTAGAGGTCTCTTCTGCTAACTCTCTTATTTCATCAGCTACTACAGCAAAACCTTGTCCATGCTCTCCAGCACGAGCTGCCTCAATAGCTGCATTTAATGCTAATAAATTGGTCTGTTCAGCTATATTAGTAATTAGTTCTATTACCTGACCAATCTCCTTAGAATTGTTATTTAACTCTTTAATCACCTCTACAGTATTTTGAACAGATTTACTTATTTCTTCAATGCTACTAACTGTTTTTTGAATATTAGTATTACCTAACTGAGTACGATTATCAGCCTCTTCAGTAAAACTGCTTATCTCTTCTGTACTAGCTGATATCTCTTGAATAGCTGCTGACATATCTTCTATTAATTGAGTAGTGCTTTCAATACTAGCATTACCTTCTTCTGCTGAAGCAGATAATTCTTCACTATAAGCTGAAAGGTTTTCTGCTGTATCACTTACATTAGTTATCATTTTTCTTAAATTATCTGCCATTTTATCTAAAGCTACCTCTAAACGACCAATTTCATCTTGTCTTCCTGTTACCTCAGTTGTAGTAAAATTCCCTTCAGCTAATCGAGAAATACTAGCAATAACTTTTTTGAGTGGTTTCAATAAGTAAATATTATTTATAAAACTAATTACAATACTTATTATTACCAAAGCTAAAATACTAAATCCTATAATATAATTTCTAATCTTATTTCTAATAGCATAAACTTCTGCAAAAGGTACTTGTGCAAAAATATTTCCATCAAGTTTATCAAAATGAATATAAGAAGCTAATTTACCTTCTCCTTCATAGCTATAGGTAAAACTTCCTTCCTTTCCCTTTATCTTATCTTCTAGCTTAAAGACCTGATTTACATCATATTGTGTTTCTACCATTTTAGAATTAGGATGGGCAATAGTTCTACCTTTTTTATCAACCATAAAGGCATAACCTTCTTCTCCTATTTTCTTACTTGCTATCTTAGCACTTAAAGTCTTTAGCGTTATGTCAACCCCTAACACTCCAATAAATTCACCAGAGTTATTTTTAACAGGAATTGCTACAGTAATAACCGGCTTTCCAGTAACAGCATCTGTATAAAAATCTGTCCAAATTACCCTATCTTCTTCTTTAGCTTTTTTATACCATGGTCTTGTTCGAGGGTCAAAATCACTCCAATCTGCCTCTGGATAAGATTTCATCCCACCAGTAGTAGTTCCTAAATATAAAAATAAAAATTCTGGATAATCTTCTTTTATTCTTTTAAAAAGTTTTTTCAGCTTGATGGTATCATTTTCTTTCAACTCTTCTCTTGTAGAAATTAAGTTGACTACATTTTCTGCTTGATTAAAGAAAGCATCAACTTCACTCTTTAAGGTTCTAGCTACCTCTAAATTTCTTTCTTCTGCTGATTGAGTTAGGGTCTTTGAGACTACATTATTAATTAAAAACCCTAAAATTAATATACATAATATTAAAATTAGTATGATACTACCATTCAATTTAGTCATTAAACTATTTTTAAACTTGACTTTTTCTAATTTATTTTTATTACTTTCACCATCATTCATTAACGTACCCCTCCTTAGTATTATTTTGTCTGAAAATGTAGTTTCCTTAACTGAATTTATATACTTAATTCTAGATTATCCTAGGATTATCCTCCATTGTTGGAATAGAAATTTATTCAAATTAAAACAAAAGACGACACACTTTGCTGTGTCGTCTTTTGGCAATGAATACAATAGGCTAACACCTATTCTTCTATTATGAAATTTTTTAAAACCAATTCAAAATATTTTTTGTCACGGATAGACACGGATTTTTTTCTTAGCTGTCAGGAATCAGTAGTAAATATATTTACTACTGATTCCTATTATTTTTATTTTTTTAGATAAAGTCAGCTTTTAGTCAGTGTAAGTCTGTTTCAAAAAAAGTTTTAAGAACTTAAAATCAAAAACTATTAGACCAGACTGCTACAGACAAACTCAGAATAAAAAATAAAGTGACAAATGACTAGTAACGAATTGGTTTATTATTACTTGAGCTTAATTTATTAAGCCCTTACTCACCACTCCCCTACGGATTTAAAAAAACCACTCCGGAATAAAAATCATCCACTAATCACTCACACTTTTATTATTTATCTCTGTTAGTCTATGGCTAATAGATTTCTTTCTTGCTTAATAACTCTTTCTATCTCTTCTCTAGCAGGACCACCTATTGTATTACGAGCATCTACACAGGTCTCGATAGCAATTGCATGATAGATATCATCACTAAATACCTCAGAGAAGTTTTGCCACTCCTCCATCGTCAACTCTGATAACTTCTTATTATTCTCTATACAATAAAATACACTTTTACCGACTATCTCATGGGCCTCTCTAAAAGGAATATTCTTATCTACTAGATAATCAGCTACATCAGTAGCATTAACAAAACCACCTTCTGTAGATGCCTTCATCTTATCTGCTTTGAATTTAGTCTTAGCCATCATCCTTGCAAAGATTTCTAGACTTTTCTTAACTGTATCTACAGTATCAAATAAGCCTTCTTTATCCTCTTGCATATCCTTATTGTAAGCCAATGGTAAGCCCTTCATGGTAACTAGTAATTGAATTAAATTACCATAAACCCGTCCCGTCTTACCACGAATCAACTCAGGGATATCAGGGTTCTTCTTCTGGGGCATAATACTACTACCTGTACAGAAGGAGTCAGATATCTCCACAAAATTAAATTCAGAGCTAGTCCAAATAATTAACTCTTCACTAAAGCGACTTAAATGCATCATAATAGTAGATGATGCTGCTAAAAATTCAATTACAAAATCACGGTCACTAACTGCATCTAAGCTATTCTGACTTACCCCTGCAAAACCTAACTCCTTAGCTACAAAGTCTCTATCTATTGGAAACTTTGTTCCTGCCAAAGCACCAGAACCTAAAGGTAAAATATTGACCCTTTTATAACAATCAACTAGTCTATCATAATCACGACCTAACTTCTGTTGATATGCTAATAGATGATGTGCCAGTCTAATTGGTTGTGCTCTCTGCAAATGGGTATAACCAGGCATAATAATATCAATATTCTCTTCAGCTAAATCTAATAATACCTGTTGTAACTGCTTTACCAACTCTTTAATCTGTTCAATCTGGTCTCGTAGATACAACCTTACATCTAAAGCAACTTGATCATTTCTACTTCTAGCTGTATGTAACTTTCCACCGACTGGACCAATCTTATCAGTCAACCTCTTTTCAATATTCATATGAATATCCTCAAGCTCTACTGTAAATTCAAACTCCCCTGCTTCAACCTCTGTTAATATCTCTTCTAAACCTTTAATTATCTCTTTACTATCTTCTTCTGTAATGATTCCACACTTGGCTAACATTTTGGCATGAGCCATACTACCTTGAATATCATATTTTGCCAATTTATAATCAAAACCGATAGAAGCATTGAACTCTTCTACTAAAGCATCGGTACTCTCTTGAAATCTACCATCCCACATCTTCATAATCTTCACTCCCCATTAATCTCTATTCTCTTCTTCATCAACCAATCCTCTTGAGCATCTTCTCCTAAGAAGAATATCTCTTCACTAAAAATTTTAAATCCCCATCGCTGATAGAAAGCTATAGCCTTTTGGTTCTCTTTCCAGACTCCTAACCATAAATACTCTACCTTATTATTCTTAGTAACTTCTATTGCTTTAAACATTAATTCTTTGCCAATGCCCCTACCAATATAGCTTTGAAGAAGATATAACCTCTCTAACTTAATAGCTTTATCTGTCTTTAAAAGTTTATGTACTTTATTAAAACTCAACTTAAAATAACCAACTGCCTTATCCTCAAGGCATGCGATAAAGAACTTAGAATTTTCATCCTTAAGCTCTAACTCTAGCTCTTCTTTATTAAAGTTTCTCTCCAAATAATCAGCCATATCCTCTGGATTATTCTGGTCTTGATAGGTCTGTACAAAACTATTCTTAGCAACTTTAAGAAGTAAGTCAATCTGATCTAAAGATACTTCTTGAATAATTAAGTTCATCTTTTACCACCTATGATTACTATAAAGTGATATAAATATAATAATTGGGCGAATTTATCGCCCTCTTTTAAAAATCTATTATTTTAGCTAATTTAGCTCTAATATAATTATCATCTTCTATTAACTTTATAACTTGGTAACCAAGCCTTTTATAAAACTCTATTAAATTAGTCAATCTATTAGGAGAATAAAGAATAATTCTTCTTCCTCCCTTTGCTCTCACTCTCTCCTCAACCTCCAAGATCAGCTCTTTTCCAATTTCATATCCTCGATATTCAGGAAGCACACCCAATCTTATTAAATAGAAATCTTCATCTTGACCATAATAACGGACTGTTCCTACTGCATTATTATTTAAGTAAGCAATTAAAACATCTTTCTCTTCAATATCTCTGATAATATCCTCTTTACTCTCTAATAATGCTGGTGTTGTAGGAAAGAGAGAGGGATCAGCATAAGCTTTAAAAGCAGTCTTAGTCAAATTATAGACCAATTGACTATCAGCAAGATCTGCTTTTTTGATAATTATCTCCATCCACTCTCCCCCTTTAAAATCAGCGGCGAGTAACAGAGTGACCAGTAACGAGTTAATTCCTTATTATTTTATCTTTTACTCGTTACTCGTTACTCGTTACTGCTCTTATTTACACTTCCATGTACCTTTAATGGCAGGCCGAACAATTCGATAAATCCAATAGCAGCATCATGGTTGAAGATATCTGATTTTTCATAAGTAGCTAAGTTTTCTTGGTATAGTGAATTATCAGATTTTCTTCCTACTACTGTAGCATTACCTTTATATAATTTAAGCTTTACTGTTCCATTTACATACTGTTGAGTTGTATCAACAAAGGCATCTAAAGCAGCCTTTAATGGTGAGAACCACTGTCCATAATAAACAAGTTCAGCATATTTTTGAGCAATTAACTCTTTATAATGGTATGTCTCTCTATCTAAGACTAAATCCTCTAAATGTCTATGAGCATTCATCAATACCGTAGCTGCTGGTGCTTCATAAATCTCTCTAGATTTAATTCCTACCAATCTATTCTCTACCATATCGATTCTACCAATACCATGTTTGCCTGCAGTCTCATTTAATTTACTTACTAGCTCTACTGGACCATATTCTTGACCATTTAAAGCTACTGGTTCACCAGCTTTAAAAGTAACTTCTATATATTCAGCTTCATTTGGTGCATCCTCTGGAGCAGTAGTAATTTGATATACTTCTGCTGGCGGTTCAGCCCAAGGATCCTCTAAGATTCCACATTCAATACTAACCCCCCATAAATTTCTATCAATACTATAAGGGCTCTTCTTAGTAGCACTTACAGGAATATTGTGTTTAGCTGCATATTCAATCTCTTCACTTCTAGCTTTAAACTCCCACTCTCTTAATGGGGCTACAATCTCAATCCCTGGGGATAATGCTTGGAAAGAAACATCAAATCTTACTTGGTCATTTCCCTTTCCAGTACAACCATGAGCTACTGCATCTGCACCTTCTTTTTTAGCAACATCAATCATCTTCTTAGCAATCAATGGTCTAGAATAAGCTGTAGCCAATGGGTATTTGGCTTCATATAATGCTCCAGCTTTTAAGCCTTTAAAGACATACTCCTTTAAAAATTCTTCTTGTAAGTCTTCAATATAAATCTTACTTGCTCCTGTATTTAAAGCCTTCTCTTCTAATGGTGTTAAATCCTCATTCTGCCCTACATCAGCTGAAAAACAGATTACTTCCACATCATACTTGTCCTGTAACCATTTAATAGCTACTGATGTATCTAATCCTCCTGAATAAGCCATAACTACCTTATTTATCTTCTTCTTCATCCTCAACGCCTCCTAATTTATCTCAAAATAATTTTTATTTATTTTTTCTTTAGTATGATTATACATTGTCTTGTATAAAAATACAAGGACAATATTAAAGTTTGAATTTTCTGAAAACAACCTAAACCTTCTATATTTCATATATATCTGAAAACTCAACTTCTATCCTATCAACTAATTCCTCTTTTAAAACAAACTGCTTAGCAGCAAATTCAATATCTTCATCCTCTAACACTATATTTGGCAACCTAATTATAAATTCACTTCCTTCTCCATATTTACTTTTTACGCTAATCTCTCCTCCATGCATCTCTACTAGCAATTTAACTATTACTAATCCAATGCCACTACCCTCTTTTCTTCTATTAAAAGACTTATCAGCTTGACCAAACCTTTCAAAAATTATCTTTTGTTGCTCTTGTTTAATACCTATTCCAGTATCTTTTACAGATATGTATATATAATTACCCTCTTCATATACTCTTACTATTATCTTATCACCTTCATCACTAAACTTAATAGCATTAGATAAGAGATTAAGCATAATCCTTTCAATATTAACAGAATCACAAGTAATAATCCTTTCAGACAATTTAGATTCAAAGATAATCTCCCTAGAAGAATTACTTAAATAATCCTTTACAGAAAGTACTACATTATTAACTATCTCTACAATATTATGATTCTCCAACTTAAAATCATAAAAATCAGCATCGATCTTTGTGATATCCACCAGATTATTGATTAATCTTAATAGCCTATGTATATTACGACGCATAATCTTTGTATAGTTGCTGAGATTATTATAATTATTGGCATCTAAATTCTTCTTATTATACATTTCTTGCATCTGCAATGCAGAAAAGATTAAATTCAAAGGTGTTCTCAGTTCATGGGATAGATTAGCAAAGAATTCTACCTGTAACTTATTATCTTCCAGTTTCTCTTCTAACCATTTCCGTTCAGTGATATCTATTCCAGAACTAAAAATTCCTTGAATCTTTCCATCTCTATCCTTTAGCCGAGCAAGATGCCAAGAAACAGTCCGTATACTTCCATACTTTGTTAGGATTTTAGTCTCGACATATTCTGGTAATTCCTTTTCTTCATTAAATAAATTTTCAATCCCTCTTTTTAATTCTACTTTATCTTTCTGACAGAATTTAAATACACTCTCTCCAACTACTTCTTTTTCACTATATCCAAAATCTCTAAACCCTCCCTGATTGAAGAAAGTAATCTTTTGCTCTTTATTTATAACTAAAAATATCACATCAACAATATCTAATATTTTTAAAGCTGAAAATATTAATTCCAGTGAATGATTTAAGTGGTTAGATATATTCTTAATCGAATTAACCTTCATGGTATTAGAATTTAACTCATCATTTAATAACCTCTTTTTACTTATATCTAGCCCTGAACTTATAGTCCCTTCAACATTTCCCAACTTATCCTTTAGAGTGCTAGTATACCAACTGATTAAACGCTCATTACCATCTTTATCTACTAGGGTTCCTTCAGTATAATCAGGTAGTTCCATCTCTCCTTTTACTACTCTTTCTAGTAATCTTAGCTTCTGCTGATTCTTATCAAAGTCCTTAAACCACATTTTTCCTATAATTTCTTCTGCCTTTTTTCCTAAAAGTTCACAGCCTCTTTTATTAATAAACCTTACTCTACCATCCTTATCTAAGACTAAGAAGATAATTTTAGATAAATTAAGATACCTTTTTAAATTGTCCCTTTCTAATACTAACTCTTTATCCTTAATATTAAGTATCGGACATACCTTAATAAATCTAGCTAAAGATAGATAAAGTAAAGATAAACTAAATAAGAATAATCCTAGCTCAACTAAACTAAATCTATCTGTCAAATAATTTTCAAAGGTATTATTCAAAGCAAGAATTCCATAACTAAATAGTATTCTTCTAAGTAGTGTAAAGATAGTAACCACTTCAAAAAAGACTCCTGATAGTATCAAACTATGAGACTCTTTATTCTTTATACGCGTTGTGCTAGTTAAATTTAAATAGAAAAACCCCAGCAAAAGATGTTATCCTATAATAAATACAACCAATATTTAAAATAGGAGGATAACATATGCTGGAGTCCAATAACTATTATACCATAGAAATTGAAAATTTAAGAGACTTTATTACTATTATTTATGTTATAATTGATGACATTTATCAAGAAGTAACCCCAACACATATTAAAGAACGCCGTAATATTGATAAAGCAATCCTTTCTGATAGTGAGATAATTACTATCAGTATTGTAGGTGAATCACTTACTATTGATTCTGAAAAATCGTGGTTTAATTTTGTAAAAAAGAATCTAAAGGATTTATTTCCAGAAGTATGCCATAGAACTAGATTTAATAGAACACTTAGGAATTTACATGCTGTATTAGATGAAATACGAAAAAAATTAACTCTAATTCTTAATTATCAGTATGATAATTATAGAATTGTAGATAGTATGCCTATTCCAGTATGTGAATTTGCGAGAGCACATTTTAATAAAACTTTCAGCGAAGCTGAATATGGTAATTGTGCATCTAAAAAAGAAACTTATTTTGGTTTTAAACTACATGCTCTTGTTACTTTAAATGGATATATTACTGATTTTAATTTAACTCCAGCTAATGTAGATGATAGAGAAACTCTATGGGAACTAACTTCGCCATATCATTCTTTAAAAATTATAGGAGATAAAGGATATATCAGTAATGACTTAAATGATATCTTAAAAGATGAGAAAAATATTGATCTTATCCCTATAAAACGAAAGAATAGTAAAGATCCGCACCCAAAAGCATTTAAAAAAATAATCTCAAAGGTTAGGAGAAGGGTTGAAACGTCTTTTTCTCAACTTGATGAACAATTCAATATATCAAATGTACTCACAAAATCACTTTGGGGATTAACGACTAAAATTAAAGTTAAAGTTTTAGCACATAATCTAGGTTATTTCATTAATAAAACTCTTGGAAGAACAATTAATATCGGTCGAATTAAAGAGTTAATATTTGGATAATAATTACAAATAAATGTGATTATTATTCTAAGGTATTCTTTTTACTTCTATTCACTGGTAAATACATCCATATAAATTTCATCTATTAGCACAACGCGTTCTTTATATAATTTTGTAGATAAACAACTACAGAAAGTGCCAGTAATAAGGTTAAAATATCACTAATCCTATATACAACTATTATTGAGAAAGGATAAAGGTAATAAGCAAAGATAGATAATCCTGCTAATACCATATATATATATCCAATCCCCCTTAAAAAACTACTCTTATAATCTATAAATTCCTTTAAACAAAAAGAAAATGTTGCAGCAAGAGCACAGCTACTAAAGTAATGAATTACAAAAAGCTCATATCCTTCAAATAAGAGTCTCATTATCTCATTATTACTAACTGTATATAAAGAAGCTAAGGCTAAAAAAGTTCCTAGGTAAAGATATCTCAACTCATTTCTTTTAAAAGAGAATATGACCAGTATAAATCCACCTACTAATAAGTACAGAATACTTAAACATAAGTCCAAAAATCCTATAGAAAATATATTTCTAACTATATTACTATGAGAAGAAATGAGAGAGATTAGACTCTTTTCCACTAATAGTCTATGCTTATTGTTATAAAATCTAATGTATAAATACCTTCCCTGTATATTCTGTGGTAATGGAGTAATCCTATGTATGACCTCAACAGGTTCTTCTTTACCCTCAAGTTCCCCATTCTTAAAAATCTGCTTCCCATCTAAATAAAATTCGTGGGGGAATATTACTACTGAAGAATAAGTTGTATAAATTGATTTATTCGTTAAATTTTCATTTGGCAACTTGACCCTTATCCAAGTATAATCATATTGACTAGAAGATTTTATGTATCTATTTAACTGCAAAGGATGCCAAATAGCTTCTATATTAATATTCTCATCTTTATCTACAGGTAAATCCCCTAAAGCATATTCCCAATTATCATCATCAACCTCTATCATATCAGAGCTCATTTGATTATCTGATATAATATTAAAGATTATCCCTAACAAGATTAAAATAATAATTATTTTTTTCATATCTACTTCCCACCTTGTAATATATAATACTCTATCTTCTAAGTAATTTAATTGATTTATGTGTTATATAAGTTAGTAATTATCAAAATATAATATATCTCTCTTTTAAATAAAATAAGAGAATATAGTGTATATATTCTCTTATTAAGGTTATTTATCCTCTATTTACTATTATTTTTTATCAAAATAGAAAAAATAATATCTTATTACATTTTATTTGTAATTTTATCTTATCAATTAATATTTTTGTGAATAATTATAATATATGGATATATCTACCACTAAAATCATTAGAATATATTTTTTAAATATATAAAGCATATAGTAATTCTTTAACACCTTTATTTTTACCATAAATCAACAGCTACAAATAACTTATTCTTATTTACATTTTTTCAATATCATATCTTTGTTAGAATCATCTTTTTTAGCTTTTCTCTTTCTTAATTTTATCAATTCTAGATTAATCAATAAACACCTTTCAAATTTCTTTGTTTTTACATAGTCTAATATTATAAATTTAATTCTTCTCTTTAACCAAATCCTCTTAATAAAATAACTCAAAATCTAAACATATAAATATAACTACCATTTATATGTTAATTATATACTAATATGGTATAAAATAATTTTTATCCTTTTTTGGCTATTTTTAAAGTTTTTTTATACCGCTAATATAAAAATATTTCATTATATGACACTTTAATCAGATATCGATAAACAAGATGAACCAAATTTTAAGTAAGTATACTCCCTAATCAAATAACTAATATAAAAAGAGAAGAACTAATATAATATCGGTTCTTCTTTATCTCTAGCTTATTATTATAATTATACATCATTCTAATCAATTTCCACTATAATTATATAATTAATTCTTCTTTTTCAAAGAATTAGTCTTCAACTTTAATAGCATTCCAGAAAAATTCTATATGCCTATCTATTAAATTATAAATTACACTAAAATCATCAGTTTCATAACTTAATAAAAGATGTTGAATTCTTATAAAAATCAAAGTTCCTATAAATTCATTGGCTAATGTTAAAGGATCATATGGCTTAATTAACCCTTTCTCAATCATTTCTTTGAATATTTTGATTAAAATTTCCCTATCTTCTTCTAAAAATTTCTCTTTCATCATCCTTCTCACAACTTCACTATTATGCTCCATCAACATCACTTTAAGTAACTTTTCTTCTTCTAAATTATCTACAAACTTCTTAACTAGTTTAGCAAAAATTTTTAAAAAATCATATGGGTGATTAATCTTTTCCTGTAACTCTTTATTCTCAAATATTCCTTTAATAGTCTTTGCTCCAAGAATAGAAAATAAAGTTTCAAAGATATCTTCCTTACTCTTAAAGTGATTATATATTGAACTTTTACGGATACCTACTTTCTCAGCAATCTCACGAATAGAGGTTGCAGCAAAACCTTTTTCTGAAAACAGGTCTAAAGCTGCATCTAAAATTAAATCTTTTGTATTTTTCTGAGCCATTATTAAACACTCCTTATATATCTTTATAACTTAAAATTATCCAAAAAACTACCCTATTTAATATAATCTTCTCTCTTGAATTTATTATTCCTTTATCTATTACAATCAGAAAAAAACTCCTTTAAATTTTAGAGAATTTACCATCTCTAACTTAAAGGAGTATTTAAATAAGGTTAAAACTCTATATTCAATCTTGTATAAACTCTATCTTGACCAAATGTAGCTACTATAAGTGCATCATCATTTTGACTATTTATATAGGTCCCTCCAATTTGTAACTCTATAGAATTGGCTAAGGAATAATTAAATTGAGGCTCTAGAACAATAGTTTCAGTTTCAAATTCATAAATAAAATTACCTTCTACCTGATGAAAATTAAAGATTGGTTTATCAAAGTGAAGATTAAATACCTTTGTATCATTCTCACTACTTAACCTTCCTTGCTGATAATATGCTTGAAGAACTAAATATAAATCATTACTCCATTTATAATCAGCCCCTAAGGTTGTCTCTAGTCCATTATCAAATTCTTCGTCTTGATAAATAGCATATGCCAATTCTGTCCAAACTCCCATTTCACCAATATCTCCGATTAAGTCAAAACCAATCCTATTTAATTCTGGATAAATAAAATCCATATTATTATTAATAGGTTTTCTATCAAAACCATGATACCCACTTAAGGATAAATCAAAACCTTTAAAAGAACGTTTAGTTACTTTAAATCCTTCCTGCATATTTTCGACATTATCTTCCACTGCTCTAAGATTGGGGATAAAAGTAGATAATTTATCTGCTTTAAAGAATGGGACTACTACCCCTGTTATCTCCAAACCATTAGGAGCATAATAGATTCCTTTAACTGCTTCAACCCCAAGTTTTTCATCTAATGGTTTTAGAGCAGTTCGATCAACAGGATTAAAATAGTCTGTTGGCTGTAATTTATAAGAGCTTCCCCAATTAATTAGTTGTTTACCAATTCTCCAATCCATATTATCGGTGTAATAATTTAAATATGCTTCATTGATATCAGTATCAGCATTATTATAATCTTCTCTAAAGCCTAGATCAATATACATCTCAGCATCAAAGCCAAAACCTTTCTCTAAGATTAGATTGACTTTCTCTTGGTCAGTCAGTTTACCATCATCTGTACTTACTATTAAATCACCTTTTAAGGAACCAGAAATCTCAAGTTGACTTGCTAAAGCAGTAGAAGTAAAAGTTAACAGTAAACAAGCTATTAAGATTAAAAATTTAATATCTCTCACCAAATCTCCCTCCTTAACTATCTACTCAAATATCTAGTAGTAAAGATACGGTCATTAATTGGCTTATCATAAGTAATCTCTTCCATATAAATAACTGTTTTCGTTCCTTTCTGTACATTCTCCATAGTTGATTTACGTGGAGTCCAATAACCTGCTATCTTTTCAAAATTTTCAGCAGTTAATATCTTCTCTAGTTTACCTCTTTCATCATAAAACTCAGATTTAATTAGATGCCATTCTTCTTTTTTGATCCATATTTTAAGATATTTATAATCGATATCAGTATCAGTCGGTACTAGCTTTAATACATACTCCTTATCATTCTCCGATAAAATACTAGCATCATAATCTTTATTATAATCTCCCTCACCTATTAAATTTAAATCATTATAAGTAAAGTCGGTCCCTACAAAGCTCCCATTCTTTTGACTAGAAGATATCTTTCTGACACTACCCAAAGCAGGTAAATAAAGATACATATCTTCATCCTCTTCATTCTCTAAAGATAAAAAGGAGGTTCCTTCTACTGTAGCTGGAAATAAGAATCTATTCATAGCTTTTGTATATTCACCATTCTTTCTATATCCTTCTATCATCCTCTCTCTCTTTTGACCAGCAGAACTATACAGCTCCATTTTCATCTTGGTATAAGAAGTTTTAGGCTGGGTTGCTTCCTTCACTTTATCTAAAATATCACTTCCTGTTAATTGAGCAGAAACCAATCCACTTACTCCAATGATTGATAACCAGACTAACACCAAAGTTAAAATTTTCTTCATAATTAATCACCCTTTCCTTTAATTTACTTCTAAGTTATAATTACTAACAGTTCCTACTTCTAAGAATTTAGGTTTGAATAAGATACAAATTGTTGGAAGAACTACCAAAGCACCAATCAAACAAGTACTGATTGAAACTACAATTAAAAATCCAAAAAATCTTATAGGTAGGAAGTTAGACAACATCAATACAATAAACCCAAATACTACTGATAAGGCATTAAAAATAATAGCCTTTCCTACCGTTAACAAAGTAGTCCTAACGGCTTCAGTAGAATTCTTATTCCTCTTCTCTTCTCGATAATGCCATAAGAAATGAATAGTATAATCTATTCCTACACCAATCATAATTGATGATAATAGAGCAGTTACCATATTTAACTCAATATTAAAATATCCCATTAAACCAAATAAACTGACCATTGCTATTCCTAAAGGTATAATTGAAAGTAAACCTGCAAAGAATGATCTAAATATTCCAATTACAATTAGAGCTATAACCGTTAGCGATAAGATTAAGCTTGTAGTCTGACCTTGAACAACTGAATTAACTAACTGAGATAATAAATCTGCAAAACCTCCTATAATTACAAATGGTGAATCTGAATCTTTATTAATATAATCTTTAATATATTTGACTACTTCTCTAACTTGATTGGTACTGTTGCTAGGTATCCTAGCATTGATTAAAGAATACCTATAATCAAAGTCAACAACTTTATCTAAATCAGCAGACATACTATATAACATAAAGTACTGTGCTATTGCATTTTTACTATCTGGAATCTTATAAAAAAGACTATCATCATTATGCAATACCTGATTCATCTTTCTAATTGCTTTAGAGACTGCCATTACCTCACCAATACTCTCATGCTCTTTTAAGGTCTTCTCTAAATCATCAATTTTCCTCATAATGGTAGGATTTTGAATATCACCTTTGGCTACAATAGAAATGTTAGTAGAACCTCCAAAGTAACTATTGATTATATTATCAGATTTAACTATATCAGAATCTTTATCAAAATAATTAATCGGATTGGTATCTACTTTGATTAATGGTATTCCAAAAGATAGTATTATAATTACTATTGTTGAAGTTATAATTACTTTCTTTGGTCTTTGAGTTACTAAATTTGAAATAATAATCAATAACTTAGCTATTAATCCTTCCTTCTTCTTTTGATTATCATCTTTAATAAAGTCTCTTTTAGGAAGTACAACTAAGAGAGCAGGAACAAGGAATAAACTACCTAATATAGCTAGACCATTGCCTACAGCTGCTAATATTCCAAGCTGCTTAGCAGAAATTATAATATGTGCTAATAAGCATAACAGACCGATAATTGTTGTCAGCCCTGCAACAATTATCGGAGTACCTAAATCTCCAATAACACCTGATATTAATTCTTTGTTACTTGCTGCTGGATTTAAGTTACCATCTTGTTGGTATTTAGCTATAATATGAATAGCATAGTCATTGGTTATTGCTAATAGAATTACAGGCAGTATAATTGTAATGAGTTGAAGCTTCCAGCCAAATAAAGAGATTAATCCCATAGCAACAATTATAGAAACTAACATTACAGCTAAGGTCAATAACACTCCACTTAATTCTCTAAAACAGAGGTATAAAAAGATTAACATTATTAATAAACCCAATGGAATGAACTTTTTCATATCTTTTTGCATATTATTTGCTACTTCTGCTCGAACGATTGGTAACCCAGCTAAATATAACTCTTCATCACCAGAAACTTCTCTAATAATCTTGTCAATTTCATCTAAAATCTTCTTATCCTTAATACCCTCCCTCAAAATGGCTATTACAGCTACAGCCTTAAAATCTTCTGAAATAATACTACCATAAACTAAATCATTATCTTTAATTCTTTCTCTTAATGCTTCTCTTTCTTGCTCATTTTGTGGTATATTAATTATAGAGTCCTCTATAATTAACTGATTATTCTCTCCTCTTATATCCTCTAAGGTAAAGGGACTATTTACTTGATCAACCTCTTCTAAGCTTTCTAATCTCTCTGTTAATTCCTTTACTCTATATAAAGTATCCTCTTTTAAAACATCTTCACTCTTTAATGCTAAGATTACTACCTCAGTTCCTCCAAATATCTCTTCAATCCTATCCATATTCAATCTTGATGTCATATCAGCAGGAATCTCATTCTTTAAATCAGCATCTATTACTGTATTTGGCAGTTGTAAAGCAAAAAAGATAGTTATAAGTATAAAGCTAATAATAACTATCCAAGGATAATTAATTGAAAGATTAACTATTTTTCTTAACATTTTCAATTCCACCTTCATTATTGAATTTTATTAATTTCATTATAACTAACGTCCGTTCGTATGTCAATTTTTTATGCAAGTTTCCTAGGGTGGTTATTTACTTTACTATAAATATATAATAAAGCATTAGCATTCACTATATCTGAAAAAATTAATTAAATAAATATAACTTTATTGTATATAATGTATTTTGTTATATATATTTTCCTATAAATAAAGGTTTTGTATGTAATTATCTCGAATATTTTTTATATAACATTTTCACTAGGAGGGGTATTATGAGATTTAAAAATTTTTCAATTGTATTAATAACTATTTTTATAGTTACTTTATTAGGGTGCTCCAATTCTAATTCAGTATCTACTACAGAACAAAGCTCTGGTTCTGATTCAACTTCTACCGTAAAAAATAAAAGTGCTACAGAGGTAAAAGGAATTGAAAGATTAAAAACTAAAATTGTACAAGCTGAAGAGATATATGATGAAGCAGTACATACATTAAATCAACTTTATACTGAGTATCCACGTTGGGAAATTAGAGGAGAGATAACACACAGGGGAGATAATGAAATTTCAGTTTGGGGTGAAGCAGAATCTGAAGATGCGTTATCCAACCATCCAGGATGGTTAAAAGATGTAGGTAATATCCACATAATTCATCCTAACCAAGATAAAATATCTTATAATGACTATCAGGGAGGAGTTCACTGGTATATTAAACAGGCTTATGGTACCAATGCTTTTGGTCAACAAGTACCAATAAATATCTATGGGGAGAAGCCAAAAGTAATCGCTAAAGCTGAAAGAGAACGAGATGAAGAAAACGATCAAGTATATAATGCTGTAGGTGAATTAGTTAATTTTGTTAATAATGATTATAATTCTAAACGCAAATCTGATCCTAATAATCCCAAATTATATGTAGAATATGGAGATATTTACTACGACTTGAATGATTTTTTAGTTAATACTGTAGGTAATAGGATAATAAAGGATTATGATATGCTAGTAGAAGCTGTTGCAAATTATAAAAAAGCCTTTGAATTAAATCCTAAAGATACTTCAGTGGCATTATTATTAGCTGATATCTACTTCAACTACTATAATGATGGTAGAAAGATAGCTAAAAAATACTATCAAAAAGTTATAGATATTGATCCAGAAACTTTAGTAAAAGCTGATTCCTTAGATACATTAGAAGAGAATTATGATGCTGGTTTAGTTTTAATGGAGAACAATTTATTTGATAAAGCAATTCAATCTTTAAGAAAAGCTAAAAAATGTGGAACATCTCCTTGGATAAATTACAACCTAAGTATCTCTTTAACAAAGGAAGCTCAAAACTCTGTATCTAATGGAAATTTAGAGGAAGGAATAAAATTATATGAAGATGCACTGCAAGAAATCTCAGAGATAAATAATTTATCTAGCGAGTGGAAAATAGGTCATTCTTTGCACACTATGGAACACTTAACAGAGAAAGATGGAGTGATAACACTACTCCAAATTAGTACTTATCAGTCTTTAGCACGCTTATATGAAAAGACGGGCAATGCAGATAAATCAATCGAATATTTCAACCATATAATTAAGGTGTGGGATAAAGTCATTGATCCAAATAGCATAGTTAGATTTAACAGCCAAAAAGATTCAAAAGTTCTGAATAAACTTATCAGTAAATCTGCTGAGGACTCTCTAAAACTAGCTCTTCTTTATAGTAAACAAGGGAAATGGGAAGATAGTTACTATCAATTTTATAGAGCCATTGATAAATATCTCTTTATCAATATGGATAAAATAGAGACAAACTCTGAAGATGACTTTACCCATTATTTATTAGGTCTTGCTTATTTTGAATATTGCAAGGACAATTTAAGAAAAAGCTCTGAAGCTACTGCTACACTACAGAAATATGCTATGGAAGAGATTGAAAAAGCCATAGCATTAAATGAGACTAATCCATTATATCAAAATACTTTAGGACATTTCTATTCAGGTCACTGGACAGTATATAAGAATAGAGATAAGAAAAAAGCGAAGGTACATCTTAAAAGAGCCATAGAGCTTGATCCTAAATATAAACGTGCTTATGGAAATTTAGCTATGCTTACTGAGAACAATGAAAAACGAGAAAAGTATACTGAACTATCACATCACAAAGTAGGAGTCGGTAGCCTAGAAGAAAATATAAGTAAGTATGCTCCTCAATTTAACAAATAATAAATTACCAAAAGAAGAACCGCTATTCTATTATAGCGGTTCTTCTTTATTTCTAGCTTGTAATTACATTACCCCTTGGCTATTTTAATCAAGGTTTTAAATAATTCTAAAAATGATGGATACCTCAAGGTTAAATCTTCAGGATGCCATTGTACTCCTACCACAAATCCTCTACTTTCTGATTCAACCCCCTCTATAATCCCCTCCTCTGACTTGGCAGTAACTATTAATTCTCTTCCTAGCTTCTTAACAGCTTGATGATGGTAGGAGTTAACCTCAATCTCTTCCCTTTTTAAGATGCTAAACAATTTACTATTCTTCTTAATACTGATAGAGTGGTAAAGCTCACATACATCTGTACTACAAGAGAGATGGCAGACTCCATCTTGATATTCTTCGATAATATCTTGATATAAACTTCCTCCTTGAGCAATATTCATCAACTGCATCCCCCGGCAAATTCCTAAAATAGGCATTTGCCTTTGGTAAGCTTCTCTAAAAAGCTCAATCTCCCATTCATCCCTTTTACTATCAAATTTAGTAACCTGATTAATAGGATATTCACCGTATCTATGGGGGCAGATATCCTCACCACCAGTTAAAATCAAGCCATCTATCATCTCGATATAAGTTTTTACCTCAGCTTTATCTTCAAGTAGAGGAATGAGTACAGGAACTCCACCTGCATTAATAACTGAAATAATATAATTATAGCTGACTTTATTATATACTTTATTGAGTTTATTCTCCCTTTTACAGAAGGTAGTGATTCCAATTATAGGCTTTCTCATAACTTCTTCCCCTTTACTAATTTTGCTTTTTAATCTAGCTATACTTATTCTTATACTTAGCGATTGATTAAGATGATTCCTGCTGATAAATGCATACAAATATAGGCACAGCTTGAAAGCTGTGCCTATATAGTCTCCTAATAGAATTGGGAAAACCTTATTTAAATGACATAATAATTTTTTTCTATTCGTATTCCTTAATTATATTTAGAACCTCTTTAGGGGTAGATGCCGCTAAAATAGCTTCTCTAAACTCACCATTTCTTACTAAAATTGAAATTCTAGATAATAATTTTAGATATTTAGGAGAATAATCAGCTAAATCTGCAACCATAAAAAGTATATGCACTGCTTTCCCATCAAGGCTCTCAAAATCTACACCTTCTTTAGATATACCTAAAGCAAGAGATAATTCATTAACCCCCTTGTTCTTACCATGGGGAATAGGCCCCATTCCTGTCGTACTTTCTGCTTCTCTTGCTAAGATTTTATTATAAAAATCCTCTTTAGAGATTATTTTCCCTGCTTAATAAAATAACTCAACCATTTCCTACAAAACTATATCTTTAGTAGAAGATTTTAAACTTAAGTTAATCATTTCTAGATTGATTAACAGCGCTCCTCTTCTAATTGTTTATTTTTTTATAAATTTCTTTAATTTTTTCCTTCATATCTAAACTTACTTCATTGCCACTATACCTCTTATTCTCGATATAATCTATAATCTCATAAATATTAGCTAATAACTCAACATCAGAAATTCTAGCTGATAGCTCTGCCTTGGAATTGGCCTTAAGGCTGATATTATATTTATACTTTATTATCTGATTGAAAAGATGATAGAGTTCTTCCTCATCCTTAGCTTTTTTGATCTGCTTATAATATTCTTTTAACTCTTCATCTTCACTACCCTTATACCTATTGACTGCCAAGTAGATAATCATTAAAAGAATCAATAGTCCAATTGTAGCTAAGGCTATTTTGAGATAATTCTTCTTAATCTTAAAGGTATAATAACCTTCATCGGTTTGAGCAGTAGTATTAATTTGGGATATCTCTATACTCTTATTTTGGGATTCCTTAGCAGGATTGCTACTTGCAACTAGATTCTGTTGTACCTTTTTAACCCCACCATTAACTTTAATAGTTTTTGCTGCTATAGTAGCGTACTCATACTCTTTCTTCTCTGGATTGAAGTAAGGTAGCTTGATTTCAGGAAGGTTAAGCTCACCACTCTCTTTAGGAACAAGAATAACATCAAAATTCTTTTCAGCATAGTATTCCATCCCTCTGATCTCTTCTTTCTTATCCTTCTGAGTCTGATAAATCTCAAAGCCAGAAATGTCATTATCTAAAATCTTATCAAGACTATCTAAGTTTACATCACCTGTTAGCTTAATATTTAAGGTTGTAGAATCACCATACTCCACCTCTTGATCAGCCAAGTTACTATCTAATTGTAAATTACCAACAATTCCTGTAAAATCCTCAGGTTGCCCCTCTTGAGGTAATGGCAAAACCTCGATAGTCTTAGCTTCTGTATTAAAGTAAGTAGCTTTAGAAGAACTAAAGAAATCCCCTGTACTGATATTTGCTTGGAAAGGGTAGTCAGGTATTTTTAATTTACCTGTCTTAGTTGGGGTTAAGATAATCTGTCCCACCTCATACTTGATATACTTCTTCCCATCAAGGTAGACATAGTTAGCCTTTAATTGGTCTTGGGATTTGACCTGACTGATAAAATCATTGAAGTTGAATTCTTCTAGGAAGCCATAGTTCTCCAAATTATAACGAGTAAATAGATCATACTTTAGAATGATCTTCTGACCAAAGTAAATCTTATCTTTAGATAGAGTCGTTCTAATAAAGATATTGCTATTATCCTGATTATGATTCACTTTTCTCTCCTCTACTTTAATCTGCAGCTTATTCGTTCTGTAGGTCTTACCCTTATATTCAACTACCCCTTGTAAAGTAAACTCCCCTACTTCCTTAGGCATAATTACATAATGATATTGTTTACTGTAACTTCTCTCCATATTGATAATAGTCGTTTGACTACCTGACCTCTTAGACAGAACTTGAAAGTTATCTAAGCCTTCTACTTCAACAAGTTCTGCCCCTTTAGTATCCTTTAATGAGATCACTAGATTGGTACTTGTTCCTTCCGATAAATAAAGATCATCTATATCTAAACGAAATTCTTCTTCTGCCCCAAAAATCAGAGCAGAGAAGATTAATAAAAAAAGTAATGAAGATATTATTACATTGATTATCCTCTTCACAATCTCACCTCCGATTTATTAAGAACATATAATTTGAATTAATTATTTTCTTTAACTATATAATTTAGTAACTATTAATTGGTAACAAGTGACTAGTAGAAACATTGATACACTTGATAGATGCTACAACACTTTTAGAATTCACACCTCACCCTAACCCTTCATACACAATCGGTCTCTCTTATTCTTAGGAGAGGGAATAAAAGAAAATATAGTATCTTCCCCCTCTCATTAGTTAAGGAGAGGCTGATTTTGCATGAAGTGGTAGATCAATATACCCATTAACAGCTACTATCAGTATTAAAAACTACCAATCATACTTATCACCTTGATTATCTCCAGGCTTCTTTATCTTCTGATTGTTCTTAAGACTATCCTCTTCCTCTTTCTCTAGTGCTTGGAGTATACTGAAGGCTTCCTGTAATTTCTTTTGATCTAACTTACCATCTTCCTCTTTTATGCTACTTTCTTTAGCAGATTCTTCTTGCTTGCCATCTTCTTTATTCTCTTTAGTCTGACTATCTCCACTAGATTTACTCTCTTTTTCTTCTGCCCCCTTATTATCTTGTTGCTTCTGCTTATCTGATTGATTCTGTTGCTTAGTATTTTGGTTTTGACTATTTTCTTTATTCTGCTGTTTCTTATCTTGAGAGTCTTCCTTACCTTCATTATCCTGTTTTTTCTCTTGATTATCTTTATTTTCTTCTTTTTTCTTATTATCTTGTTTGTTTTGTTGCTTATCATTCAATTCTCTTAATAATTTATTAACATATTCATAGTTAAATTTTAACTCTTTATCATTCATATCTAGCTTAATTGCTGATTTATAATTATTCAAAGCCTCTTGATAATTCTTAATCTTCTCAGCTAGCTGTTTGCTTTGATCACCTAACATCTTATAAACATTACCTATATTCATATAAACCTCTTTATCCTTAGTTGCTTGATTATAGTAACTCAAGGATTCTTTATATTTCCCCAGTCTATATAGAGCATTAGCCAAATTATAATTTAATTGCTGATTACCTGAATTAACTGTTAATCCTGATTGATAGATATTTATAGCTTCCTGATATTTGCCCTGATTATAGAGCTGATTACCTTCTTCTATCAGCTGAGCTATACTCTTCTGATCTCTATTACACCCTGATAATAGAGATACTATCATTAAAGCCAAGATAAAGTAACAAGAGATTCTCTTCATTTAAGCCCCCTCCATTCAGGCAAAAGATATCCTAATAAGAATAGGAATAGACCAGTTGCTAAGAAGTATTGATATATCTTAATAAACTTCTTTATCTTATCTTTACTATACTTATCCCTCTTCAATTTAGATATATCATCGATTAACTGCTCAATCTCATCACCTATTAAAGAAACAAGATAAGACTTGCCCCCTCCACTCTCTGCAATCTCTCTTAAGGAGGATATATTCAGCTTAGAGTTGACATACTTCCCCGATTGATCCCTCTTATAACCAACTCTGTTCCCCTGACTGTCATATTCAGGAATTAATGCCCCATCTTCGGTACCAACACCTACTGTATATACCTTCACCTTTCCTAAATTCTCAGCTACCTCTATTCCAGATTGGTTATGCTCCTCTCCATCACTGAAGATAACTACAACCTTGTCACCCTTAGCCGATTCATCAAAGGATTCCTTAGCCAATTTTAAGGCTGAAGCAATATTCGTTCCTCCCCCAGCAATCATATCAGTATCCATTACCTCTAAGAACATCTTTGCCAAATCATAATCATCAGTCAAAGGCATCTGTACATAGGAATCTGATGAGAAAGGAATAAAGCCAACTCTATCCCCCTCTAAAGAATCAATTAGATTCTCAATACTCTTTTTGGTTCTCTCCAATCTATTTGGTTTAATATCCTCAGCTAACATACTTTTAGAAATATCTATTAATAAATACATATCTAAACCTGATTTTTCTACCTCTTGATACCCTTTAAGGATCTGAGGATTTAGCAAAGAAAAAGCTATCAATAAGATACCCATGGTCATTAAGGTAGGTTTAATTACTTTAAACCTATAATCTATATCAAAAGACAAAGCTTTAATAATCCCATTACGTTTCTGATAAGCTAATATCAAAGTTATAAGTACTAGAATTGGAATTAAGAAGTATATTGAATTTTTTATATTAGTAAATTCCACCTTTAACTCACCCCCAAATTAAAACAATTGACAGTTGAGAGTTTACAGTGTACAGTTGAGTTCAAATCATATAAAATAATTATTTAATCTTTTAACTGTCAACGATACACTTTAAACTGATATCATGGTATCTTTAAAAAGAGATATTTCTCTAAAAATATCCCAACTAAAATAAGTAATAATCCCAATTTAATAAAACCAAAAGCCAATTCTCTATATTCAAAGTAGTTATTAACATCAAACTCTGTCTTTTCAAGCTGGTCAATTCTATCAAATATCTCCTCTAAAGCATTGGAATCCTTAGCTCTAAAGTACTCCCCTTGAGTAGCTGTGGCAATCTGCTTTAGCAGCTCTTCATCTAGCCCACCTCGATAGGTCTGATATCTAACTTGACCAAAAAAATCTTTGCCAACAGGTACTTTTGTAATATCACTTCCTACCCCAACGGTATATATCTTAATCCCCATATCCTTAGCTAACTTGCTAGCTGTCTTAGGATTTATCTTGCCAGCATTGTTCTCTCCATCGGTCACTAGGATAATTACCTTAGATTTTGACTTACTCTTCTTTAGGCGGTTAATCCCAACAGAAATCCCCATCCCAATAGCAGTTCCATCTCTATTAACATCCTCTGTACTTGTACTAGCTAAAGTCTCTTTTAAAATATTATGGTCCAAGGTCAAAGGTATCTTGGTATAAGCAGTTCCAGAGAAGATAACTAAAGAGATTCTATCGACCTTCCTGCCTTCAATGAACCTACTGATAGTATCTTTAGCCACACTAAGGCGATTTGGTTCAAAATCTATCGACTTCATACTTCCTGATACATCTAAGGCTACTACAATATCTATCCCTTCCTTCTTGATATTTCTCAACTCTTTTCCTGATTGAGGACGTGCTAGAGCAACTACTAATAAAATAATCCCCGCTAAGATTAGATACCTTCCAATCTTATGTTTGATAGTTTTCTTCATCCCTGCTTCTTTTAGCAGAGTAATACTTGAAAATCCTATACTCTTAGTCCCTCTCTTCTGGAAAAACATATATATAAGTATCGGAATCAAAAATAAAAGATACCAGTGTAAAAACCTAAACATAATTCACACCTTCTTTACTTGCTTCTATCAAATCGACTATTCTGACCAATTCATCACGCTTTTTCTCCTTTTTTTCTAGGCTGACCTCCTTGCCTCTATACTTGCAGATATCAGCAAAGTTCAACCACTCTTTAATCTGGTTTAGATAATCATCCAATTGAGGAATATAATTTATCTCTGCAATAATCTCACTAGAGGTCTTACCTACAATTTTACAATTGAAGGTCTGTTCTAGATAATCCTTAAAGGCAAGAGTTAAGAAGACAAAATAATTCTCATCCTTAAGGCTAAGCTCCTCTACCTTAGTTCTAAACTGACTATAAATACTCAACTCTTTTCTATTTCTCTTGCCAAATATCTTTCTTAAACGTAGAAATGATAAGAGTGCAATGATAGCAACCATAACAACTAATAATTTATACAAAGGCAGCATTTTCTCAGCTTCTTTAGGCTCTAAATCCCCTTCAAAGATATCCTTGCGATTAACCTCATCCAAGGTTGATGCTACTTGAATCTTCAACTCCTTATCGCCTAAATTGACAACCTTCTCCCCTGCTTCAAAGCTCCTAATTCCTACTTGGTAGCCTGAATCTAATTTTTCTAAGCTCTCTATCTCAAAATCTTTAAAGCTATCTCTAATATCTTCTTTAGATAAATTAGTATTAGCAATCTCTAATTTAATCAAATCACCAATATAAATAGCTCTATTTTCACCATATGTATAGCTATTAACTAAGACTAGCAAAGACAAAAGCAAAAGTAAAACTAATATGATACGACTTCTTCTCATTCTTATCTCATTCTCCTCCTAAAAAATAACATTAATGCTTTAACAAAGTCCTCATCTGTATAGATAGTAAGTAAATTTCTAGCTGGCAATTTGGCATCTGAATTTAGTTCAGTCCTTCCTTGTAAATTATCTAAGACAATAGTCTCACCAGTCTCTAAATCTTCAAATTCAAAGATAGCCCCCTTAGGTAAACTCTCCTCAGCTTTATCGATAACTTTAATTAGAATTAAATCATGCTTCTTATCAGCTATCTTCAACTCCTTCTCATAATCCTTGTCCAGAAAATCAGAGATTAAGAAGACTATGCTCCTCTTCTTCTCTATCCTATTAAAATATTGCAAAGCCTTTTTTATATTTGTTCCTTGATTGCTTGGTTTGAAGCTTAAGATTTCCTCAATAATAGATAAGACATGCCTCTTGCCCTTTTTAGATGGTATCAGCTTCTCAACCTTATCAGTAAATAGAATACTACCTACCTTATCACTATTCTTAACAGCTGAAAAAGCAAGAGTAGCACCAATCTCAGCTATAATATCCTTCTTCTTACCAAAACTATTGGAGCAGGACATATCTATTAATAAGAACATATTCATTTCCCGTTCTTCCTGGAACTTCTTGATATATGCCTTATTCTGACGAGCCGTTACATTCCAATCAATACTTCTAATCTCATCACCAGGATAATACTCCCGAATCTCATCAAACTCCATACCCTTTCCTTGGAAGGCTGAACGATACTCCCCACAGAATATCTCTTCAACTATTTGATTGGACTTAATCTCTATTCTTCTTATCTTCTTAATTAGCTCTTTAGAAATGATAATAATTCACCTCCTGAAGTTCAGTAATGAGTTACTAGTAACAAGTAATTAGTATAAATAACAAAAATCTTTTTACTATCTACGGTAATCTAACATTGTCCAAAATCTCAGCAATTATATCCTCTTCACTAATCTCCTCAGCTTCTGCTTCATAACTAAGTAAGATTCTATGGCGCAAGACATCATAAACTACAGCTTTAATATCATCAGGTACTACATAAGCTCTTCCTTCTAAGAAGGCCCGACCTTTGGCTGCTAAGATTAAATTAATAGAAGCCCTTGGTGAAGCACCACAGGCTATGTATTGGTTCTCTTCTCTAGTCTTAAAGATGATATCAAGGACATAATCCTTTAAATTCTCATCAACATAGATATCTCTAACTATATTTCTAATCTCAAAGATTCTCTCTCTACTCAATAGTCTATTTATCTGAATATCTTCCAATCTTCCTTTCTCAGTTAGCAAGTTAATAACCTTCTTCTCCTCTGCTTTACTTGGATAGCCTACCTTTAATTTCATCATAAATCTATCCTGCTGAGCCTCTGGCAAAGGATACGTTCCCTGCTGTTCTAATGGGTTTTGAGTAGCCAGTACTAAAAAGGGTCTATCTAAAGGATAGGTCTCTTCTCCAATAGTAACTTGCTTCTCCTGCATAGCCTCCAATAAAGCTGACTGTACCTTAGCAGGTGCCCGATTAATCTCATCAGCAAGAATAATATTAGCAAAAATTGGACCCTTTTTGGTCACAAACTCCCCTGTATGCTGTTTATATATCTCTGTTCCCAAGATATCTGCTGGAAGTAAATCAGGAGTAAATTGTATCCTTTTAAACTCTACTCCCAAAACCTTAGAACAGGTATTGACTGTCAGTGATTTAGCCAAGCCTGGAACACCCTCTAATAGTATATGACCACCAGTAAAGATTCCAATTAAGATTCTTTCAATCATATAATCTTGCCCAACTACCGACTTTGCTATCTCTTTTTTGACTAAACTGATTAACTCCTTCTTCTCTAATACCTTTGTTTCTACCTGTGCGATATCCATATGTAAAAACAACCTCCCTAAAAATTATAACTTTATTATAGAAAAATAGCCCAGTTAATATAAATTAAATGAGCTATTTTATAAATTATACCTTATTATTACATTATAAACCTTAATTTTGACAAAACTATGACGATATGAATAATTAAAATCAATAACTAGAATGATATACTTTCATTTAAAATAATAAATCATTTTAACTATTTATTCAGGCAGCACTCTTTATACTTTTTACCACTGCCACAAGAGCAAGGATCATTTCTTCTCATCTTTTTGTCTACTCTTATAGGCTTTAATTTATCTGCTCTCTCTAATTCTTTCTCTTATAGAGTCTAATAATAAGTTAAACTCATCCTCAGAGATATGGTTATCAGGATTATGGGAGAAAATTCAGAGAAATAAGAACCTCGAAACTCTTTATATTGCTTAAAAATATTCCAATCACTCTTCTTATTTAATATGTAACTATAATATGTAACTATAATCTGTAAACCTAGCATCTTCTCTAGAAATAATCTCCTTATCTACTCTACCTGCATCAAAAGCCTGATAAATCTCCTGTTCTAATTCCTTCTCACCCATATCACCTATATCTCCAATTACTAGACCAACCAATTGTGGATCACATTTATCACTTTCTAGTATATTTCGATATATTTCCATTACCTCTTCTCTTTTTTTAGGATACTATACAGCTATTTTAGCTAATCCCATACTAACTGTTTCTTGAAAATATAGATAGTAATCTTTATTTAATAAAAATTTCTCTAATAACTTCATCTTATTCTTACCTAGTTTATAGATTACATACTGGATATCTTCAGTTAGGATATCTCCTAACCAGAAGTATACAAACTCCTCATCCTGAGATAAAAACTCTAAGATCTTAGGTAATGAATTCTCTGCCTCCAGTTCTGCTAATAAGAATAGTGCATGGACAATAAAGAAAATCTCAACATATTCATTAGAATTTATTGATTTATCTCTATATTCTTTATAATTATTGATAGCATCATCTACCATCCCTTCTAAATAAGGAATCAACTCTTCTCCATAAGCTAATATCTTTTTAACTTTTTATCTTCTATAAAACAATCAATCTCATATAGCTCTTTAATCAATGGTTTTATATTCTTTTCCATTTAATATTATCTCCCCTTTAGAAATAATGTTAATTTCTCTTAATCTATCTCAGTATAGCAGACAAAAACTTTAACATCAATAATTAATAGCATAAGAAGAGTCAGTGCTAGCACTGACTCTTAGATCTAACTTATCATCTTAAATTATAAATTGCTGGCTCTTTTAAAACCTTCCACCCATACTCATCTTTAATTAAATCAATGGCAAGGGATAAATCTTCTTGTTGATTATCATCATCATAAAAGGAGATAGCAACTCTAGCTGTATCTTCTACTTGATTTCTTATCTCTAAGGTATATCCTAACTCACCAAAATTATCTAAGCTTATTATCTCTATCTTTTCTTGTATCTGCTTCAACCTCTTATTATCCTTAAATTGATTCAAAGTTAGACTTTCTTGAACCCTCTGCCAGTAGCTCCCATAAATCACCTCCATATTATCACTTAATATTCCTTGAGCAAAAACCCTTGCAGTTGCAACCGGTGAATAGTATAACTCTTTGGCATCTTTAACCATCTTAATCAATCCTGTTAAATACTCTACTCTACTATCCAAGTTAGGATGGCTAGAGAATAGTTCTCCTACCCTTGAGTCATTATTGCCACCTTCTTTAAGAATATGCATTAACTCTATGGCGCCATAAGAGTCATAGCCAGCCTTTTCTATTAAAAATACTGAATATTCATCTGCATCTCTCTCCTGCTCCCGACTATATCCCTTCTCCAATAAATTAAGTCCAATATTTCCTGCTACATCCAAGATTCCTTTATACCTATTACCTTTAGTAAAGGTTTCAAAGAGTACTCCACCTACCTGCAACCCTTGGATTAAATTTATACTCTCTGCTATATCATTATTGACACCATGCCCCAACTCATGGGCAATAACTGCTGCTAATTGATTCTCATCCTCCAACCGCTCTACCAATCCTTTAAAGAGCACCAAGTTCCCATCACCTAAATAAGCTGCATTTAATACAGGGGCATCGACAATATATAGCTTAAAATTCAAATCTGAAGAATCCTTAGCAGCCTCTAAGGATAATTTATCAAAGATAGTATAAACCCTATCTCTAGCTGTTGCTTCTAAATAAGCTAGTCCATACTCTTCTTGATACTTTATCAAATTCTTTTTGGCAATCTCTCTTTCTAAATCTGAAACTGCTTCTACTGGTAGATTTATCAAAAACAGAGCCAATATTATAAATAATATAGTGGAAAAGCTCCTACTGTACTTTAGCATTTAACCGCTCCTTACTTTTAATTAATCTTTAATAATTTTCACTCCTAAATCAATTGCTGTCAATTATTACTCCACCCTTAACTTCAAATACGTACTCTCTCCATCTTTAACCCTCACTTCTAACTCTTCTTCTTTACTCCATAAAACTACTTTAATTCTATATATCCCACTAGGTAACCCTATAAAATTTACCTCCCCATTAATAGTATAAGCAAAATCAAGGCGTTGTTTATACTCTGGTGAATAGATTCCCACATAAACATCATCTAATAAATTTCCTTGATTATCATAGGTTATAATCTTTAAATCTCCCTTTCCTTCACAACCTGTTAAAATAGTCATTAATAGTAATATAGTTATAATAGGAAACATTCTTCTAATCTTCAAATTATCTCAACTCCTATCTCTAATTCCAATCAAATGCTCTTTGAACTATCACTAAAATCTATTAAATTATATCTAACATTAATCTTAATAAAATTATAACAACTTATTATAATCTTTGCTATTATAAACCCAAATCCTGCTGTAAAGTTATAGTAATCGCACTTGAAATTATCCCAAATAACAGCTTTTAATTTATCTTATCTGAATATTAACTATTTAATCCCTTTAGGAGATAAACTGATACAATTGAATGATATTGCGATACTTTCAAAATTGAGAATGGAAAATGAAGAATTGAGAATTAAAAGATTTTAAACCGAAAAAAATTTCTGTTTGAGCGAAGCAAGAATTGAGCTAGAATTTAGAGCACAATTAAATTCTTATTAGAGAATCTAATATTTAATAATACTCATTAGTTTGATTGCTAAGTGAGTGGGCTCTGCTACAGAGAGTCTTGATCGGGTTTACCACGAAGGGTTTGCTTTTTAAACCCGTAGGTTAGACTCGTAGGATATTTTTTTCTAGACCTTTTGGTAACTTTTGTGGCAATGACAAAAGTTACTCGGGAAAAAGCTGATAAGCTTTCCCGAAAGATGTTCTTAATAATTTTGTTAACTTTTTAAAAAGTAAAACTGTCGCAATATACCCATTATCTAACATTATCTATACCAAATAACTCAATTACCTCCCCTCATATACTCACAAAATAGACCTATCTAATCATATACTATTGTACTAGCAATTATCACCCATATATTTTCTTGTAGTCCCCTCTACTTACTGATATAATTAATGTAAGATACTTAACTTTGTAGATTATTAATTTAAAACAGATATAAATTAAGAGATTACTTCTCTTAAAATCCTAACAGAAGGGGTAATTTAATGCTAGAGAAGAATAAAATTTCCAGTTTTTTTGAAAATTTCTTAACTGGGGGTAATAAGAGCTATATAGACCTTCATATTCACACTAATGCATCTGATGGATTGATTGATACAGACTTTCTGAAAGAATTTCTAAAGAATACTCCCCACCTGATTTCTGTCACAGATCATAATAATATTAAGAGTAATGTTTCTCTATATGAAAGTGGAGAAGTAAATATCGTGCCTGGTATAGAGGTTGGTTGTAATGATGGCTTTGAATTCTTAGTCTACTTTAAAGAGATTGGAGATTTGATTGACTTCTATATTAAAAATGTAGAACCCTTTAAATATAGAAATAAGATTGCTCGTACTAAGCAATCATATGAATATTATCTAGAAGAAGCCAGAAGATATAATTCCTTGATCTCCATCCCTCACATTGCTGGAATGGCCCAAAAAAACTATCTAAAGAATAAAGATTATATTCATCAAATCACCGCTAAAGTAGATGCTATTGAGACCTATAACCACACTTTATCTAAGAAGAGAAATTTTATTGCCAGCAGAGTCAGAAGAAGCAAAGGTAAATTTGCTACCTTTGGAAGTGATGCTCATATTAAAAGGGAGATTATATCCTTTTATAACTATCAAAATAATAATTTTACTAAGTCATTTTATCTTAAGAAAAACTTATATCACTTAGCTTCTATTATTGGATTATTTGGAAAACACTTACATCATTTCTTAGACCTAAATTAATAAAATACTTCAGAGTTATCCCTCAATTTTATCTTAGATTATGATAATAAAGTAGGATGTAGTAAAGTATACTTATATTTTCAAATATATAATAAATATAGATAAGAGCCTAGCTGATATCAGCTAGGCTCTTATCTATATTTATATTAATAAACTCTCTTAATCTCCTCTAAAATACCTTCAATCCAATATTAAGTGTTCCTACATAATCTTCATCTTTATTAAAGACCTTCTCTTCTTTAATAAAGGCTTGGTACTTTCCAGCCACATCATATATATACTTGTCATCTACCCATGCTACTGTCTTTTCTGACTTATTATAAAAGGCATCTATCTTATTCCCTCCTTATATAATCATTTAACTTTAAAATCAAATTTAAATGTTACTTTATAAAGAGATGATGATTAATGCACCTCCTAAATATTAATCTTTATAATTTATTTTAGAAAATAATAGATAGATAATCAAATTGTATAGCTATAGAATGAGTGGCATTATATACCCCAATAGTAACTATTTAGCTCTGTTTTATTGATAATTTGCAATCAAAATTTCAATTTACTGCTACAAAAAATAAAAATAAGACTACTAAAGATTAACTCCCTAGCAGCCTTATTAATTAATATATCTTTAGAATCTAAATGTTCCAGATAAACTAACATATTTATCTGAATCAACAGCTAAGTTTAGATCTACAAATGGTACATTTAATCCTAAACCACCAGTATAAACTGTATCTTCACCACTTTGTTCATAAGCACCTAATCTTAAAGCTAGTAAACCAGCAATAATTCTCTTCTCTAATCCAAAGTGATAGATATCTTCTTGATCTTCTGGCATTTCAATATCAACAGCTACTGTTGCAGCAATTGGGAATGGCAATTTAGCTGCTGCTCCTAAAGTTACTGTTCTTTCTAGTTCATCAGGCAAGTCAGAACTTTCGTCCCAATCTAATTTAGAAGTTGCATTTCTAACTGTTGCTCCAATATTAACCATATCAGTTACTTTAATTAAAGCTCCTACGTCTAATCCATAACCAGTAGCATCATCACTTATTTCTACTGGTTCATTGAATGTTAAATTGGTTTCATTATAACTATATTCTACAGCATCATAGCGACCAGATATATATTTAGCATTCATTCCTAGAGCAATAGATCCAATATTCAATGGAGGATCTATGATATTAGTCCCTAAAGAGATAATTCCTTCTCCAATCATCATATTTTGAGCAGTTTGAGTCTTAACATTATTCACTTCAGAAGACTCAGTTGTTAACTCACTATTAGCAATTAAACCTACTCCTACTTTCTTGAAGTTTGCAGCTACCAATCCATTAATATTTAACTTAACATCTTCAGGAAATTCCAAAGATTTAACAGCTTCAATCTTCTCTTGGTCAGTTGTTGCATTCTGTATAGCATCGATACTGTCAATAAAATCTTGGATTGCTTGTACATCATCAGAATTTACTTGTCCACCAAGATCGAGGTTGAACCCTAACAGTCCACTTTGAGTTAACCCTGCTGGATTCCAATAAACAGCACTTGCATCATCAGCTACAGCAGTAAAGGCTCCTCCCATACCATGGGCTTTTGATCCCAATTTATTAGCAGCAAAAGATGGAGCAACCATTGTTGTCAACAACAATACTACCATTACTACAACATAAATTTTCTTCATCTTAATACCTACCTTCCCTTAGTTTATTTTTTCAGAGATTTTTATTTAATTTCTCAATAATAAAAATAATAATCCATGCCTTTACAGAGAAACTTTAAAAATAATATCTTTTTTATGAAAATCTCTGAATTTATACACCTAATTACATAATTCTACATCTGATAGTCAAACCCTCTTTTTTATCTATAGAGCTTATTACAAAACTAACTACTATTTATGTATTATTTTATCATAAATTCAATTAAATAAATGTGGGGGTTGATACATTTTCGAGTTAATAGTTTACAGTGAACAGTCTACAGTTAAAAGCTTAATAAACCTTAACATCATAAAGTTAGATGGTTTTGACTTTAACTGTCAACCGTCAACTCGTCAACTGTACATTGTTAAACTAACACGAAGTGCCCCATCATCTCTCTTTCACACTATAGAAAAAGAGGCACAAACTATTGTGCCTCTGAGATTGATGAAAAACCCCCACTAATTTTTTAGTGGGGGTTTTTCTATAGCTGAATTTAGTTAAAATTGATTTAGAGAGTAATAAAAATTTAATATTATTATCTGATTTTAGAAGAATAGAGTTCTTTTCTCTATGCTTAAGAACGCTTGCGATCTTTTTCATGTTTTGAACTGATGCTGTTAACAAACATTGTTCTTCAACATTTTTCTTTCCACGCATACGACAATAGCGAAGTCCATGCAGGTTTTTTCCATCTGCAAAACTTCGCTCAACAGTTTCTTTTCTTTTTTTATAGATACTTTTTCCTTTATCTGTTCTCATAAATTCTTTAACATCTTC